>JBBSDY010000014.1:0-16716 GCA_038240245.1 Polyangiales bacterium | reverse complement strand
CGCCCGCGGGCCGGGGGGGGGTGCGGTTTTTTGTTGGTGTGTGCGGCGGCGGGGGGGGGGTGGCCTCCCACCCCCCCCCCCCCCCCCCCCCCCCCCACGGCTGCGGCTGCGGTGGCGGCGTCGGCCGAAAATAGGACGGTCTCGGTGTCGCTGGCCACGGTCGCCATCCGTGACGTGTCGACTTACCTCGACGGACTGGCAATGCGCTGCCGCTGGCCACGGTGACCGTGAAGACCCAGGTCGACGGTCGCCTCGAGAAGATGCTCTTTCAAGAAGGGCAGACTGTCGCCAAGGGAGACGTCATCGCCCAGATCGATCCGCGGCCTTTCGCCATTCAGCTTCGTCAGGCGCAGGCCGCGCTCGCGCGAGACGCAGCCCAGCTGAAGAACGCCGAGCTGAACCTGCAGCGCTACACGTCACTGCGTGGGCAGAACCTCGTCGCCCAGCAACAAGTCGACGACCAGCAGGCGATGGCCGATCAGCTCCGCGCCAGCGTTCAGTCCGACCAGACGCAAGTCGACAGCGCGCGCTTGCAAATCGACTACGCGCGCATTAAGTCGCCCATCGACGGCGTGACCGGCGTCCGGCTCGTCGACGCCGGCAACGTCGTTCGCACCTCCGACACCACCGGAATCGTCGTCATCACGCAGCTCGACCCGATGACGGTCCTCTTCACGTTGCCGCAAGACGATCTGTCGCGGGTTGCCCACCAGATGTCGCTCGGCGGGGTCGAGGTCGATGCCTACAGCCGCGACGGCGGCAATCGACTCGCCACTGGCAAGCTCGTCCTCATCGACAACCAGATCAACCAGGCGACCGCCACCGTTCGTCTCAAGGCAACGTTTCCCAACCCCGATCGAACGCTGTGGCCGAATGCGTTCGTCAAGGTGCGGCTGCACCTGAGCACGCAAAAGGGAGCTCTCGTTGTGCCCGCATCGGTGATTCAGCGCGGCCCGCAGGGAACATTCGCCTACGTCGTCGCGCCCGATCAAACCGCGAGCATTCGCCAGGTCGAGGTCGGCGCCACGCAAGATCAGCTCACCATCGTGACCCAGGGGCTCGTGGAAGGTGATCGCGTCGTGGTCGAAGGCCAGGGCCAGCTACGACCCGGCGCCAAGGTGGCGACGCGACCGGACGCCTCGGCGCGTCCGGCAGGATCCGCGCGGCCAGGATCATCGGCGCGCCCGGAGGCATCGGACAGAGCCCGGTCCGGGGATGCCAGGTGAGCATCTCCGAGCCCTTCATTCGGCGTCCCGTCGCCACGACGCTGCTCACCATCGGGCTCTTCTTGGTCGGGATGATCGCCTTTCGCGAGCTCCCCATCTCGGCGCTGCCGCAAGTCGACTATCCCACCATCGTCATCTCGACGTTGCTGCCCGGCGCCAGCCCCGACACGATGACCTCGGCCGTCACGACGCCGCTCGAGCGCCAGTTCGGGCAAATCCCCGGGCTATCCCAGATGACGTCTGTGAGCAGCTTCGGCAGCTCGCAGGTCACGCTTCAGTTCGATCTCGATCGCAACATCGATGCCGCCGAGCAGGACGTGCAGGCGGCGATCAACGCGGCCGCCAACCTTTTGCCGCGCACGCTTCCCACGCCGCCCAGCTACAGCAAGAGCAATCCGGCCGATACGCCGATCCTTGCTCTTAGCGTCAGCTCCGACACGCTTGCGCTCAGCCAGGTCGACGACTACGCGGATTCGCTCCTCGCTCAAAAGATCTCGCAGGTCTCCGGCGTGGGTTTGGTCACCCTGAACGGGGGGCAGAAGCCCGCCGTTCGCGTGCAGGTCGATCCGCAGGCGCTCGCCGGGCTCGGGCTCGGGCTCGAAGACGTTCGCACCATGCTGGTCGCCGCCAACGTCAACCAGGCGAAGGGCACGATCGATGGCCCGCGCCAGGACTTCACCATCGCCGCCGACGATCAGCTCTTCGAATCGAAGACCTTTCGGCCGCTCATCCTCGCCTACAAGGACGGGGCACCCGTCCGTCTGTCCGAGGTCGCCGACGTGGTCGACGGCGTCGAGAATTCCCAGCTCGCGGGGTGGGCCGGGACGGACCGCGCCATCATTCTGAACATCCAGCGGCAGCCCGGAGCCAACATCATCCAGGTCGCCGACCGGGTGAAGGCTTTGCTCCCCCAGCTTTCGGCCACCATGCCGCAAGGCATCGTCGTCAAGGTCCTTTCCGACCGGACCGAAACGGTGCGCGCTTCGGTCGAGGACGTGGAGTTCACGCTCCTTTTGACGATTGGGCTGGTCATCGGCGTGATGCTCGTGTTCTTGCGCAACCTGCGGGCGACCGCGGTGCCGAGCGTCGCAGTGCCGCTCTCGCTGATTGGCACGTTCGGCGTGATGTACCTGCTCGGTTACAGTCTCGACAACCTCTCGCTCATGGCGCTGACCATCTCGACGGGCTTCGTCGTCGACGACGCCATCGTGATGATCGAGAACATCACGCGCTACATCGAGCAGGGCGACAAGCCATTCGAGGCCGCTCTCAAGGGCAGCAAGCAGATTGGCTTTACCATCGTCTCGCTCACGGTCTCGCTCGTGGCCGTGCTCATTCCCCTGCTTTTCATGGGCGGGGTCATCGGACGGCTCTTTCGCGAGTTCGCCGTCACCCTGGCCACCGCCATCGCAGTTTCGGCGGTGCTCTCGCTCACCTTGACGCCCATGATGTGCGCGCACCTGCTTCGTCCGGAAAAGCCGGCGAGCGAGCGCGGGGCCTTTTATCGGGTGAGCGAGCGGGGCTTCGAGGCCATGGTGAGGTTCTACGAGCGCGGGCTGAAATGGGTATTGGATCGCCAGCGGACGACGCTGTTCATCACCATTGCAACGGTGGCCTTCACGGTTCTTCTGGCGATTGTGGTGCCCAAGGGGTTTTTCCCCGCCCAGGACACCGGACTCATTACGGGGGTTTCCGAGGCCGCCGCAGACGTCTCGTTTCCTCGGATGATGACCCTCCAGAGCGAGCTGGCGGGGGTGGTTCTGCAAGATCCCGATGTCGACACGGTTGCCTCCTTTATCGGCTCGGACGGCACCAATCCCACCGCCAACAGCGGCCGTCTCTCGATCACCCTCAAGCCGCGCAGCGCGCGCAAGTCCAACGCGGCGGAGATCATCGCCCGCCTCGGGCCGCGGGTCGCCGAGGTGAGCGGTATCGCTCTGCATCTGCAGGCCGTGCAAGATCTGCAGATCGACACGCGGGTCAGCCGGGCCCAGTTTCAGTACACGCTCGTCGACGCCGATCCGACGGAGCTTGCTATTTGGTCGACCCGCATGCAGAGCGAAATGGCCAAGCTTCCCGAGCTGGCCGACGTGGCCACCGATCAGCAGACGGGCGGGCTCGGGCTCTCGCTGATCATCGATCGCGACACGGCCGGTCGCCTGGGGATCGCTCCCCAGGCGATTGACGATACGCTCTACGATGCGTTCGGGCAGCGGCAGGTGTCGACGATCTTCACCCAGCTCAACTTGTACCGGGTCATCCTCGAGGTAAAGCCCCAGTACCAGCAAAGCGCCAAGGCTCTCGACCTTCTCTACGTCCGCTCGCAGACGGGCTCGCAAGTGCCGCTCTCGGCGTTCGCGCGTTACGAGCCCACCGTCACGCCTCTCTCGGTGAGCCACCAGGGACAGTTCCCCGCGACCACGCTGTCTTTCAACGTCGCGCCCTCGGCATCGCTGGGCAGCGCCATCGAGGCAATTCGCCGCGCCGAACAGCAAGTCGGTCTTCCCTCGGGCGTGCGTTCCGAGTTCGTCGGCACGGCGCAAGCTTTCCGCGACTCGTTGGCGAGCGAGCCCATTCTGATTCTGGCGGCGCTCATCACCGTCTACATCGTGCTGGGCGTGCTCTACGAGAGCTACATTCACCCCATCACGATTCTGTCGACGCTGCCCTCGGCCGGCGTTGGTGCATTGCTGGCCCTTTTGGTGTGCAAGTCCGAGTTCACCGTAATTGCGCTCATCGGCATCATCTTGCTCATCGGCATCGTGAAGAAGAACGCCATCATGATGATCGATTTTGCGCTCGAGGCCGAGCGCGATGAAAAGCTGTCACCCCGCGATGCCATCTACAAGGCGTGCTTGCTGCGATTCAGACCGATCATGATGACCACGATGGCTGCGCTCCTCGGCGGGCTCCCCCTGGCTCTCGGATCGGGCACCGGATCCGAGCTGCGACGCCCGCTCGGCATCTCCATCGTCGGGGGGCTCATCATCTCGCAGGTGCTGACGCTCTACACGACGCCGGTCATCTATCTCTACATGGAGCGGCTACGTAGCTGGCTCACCAAGAACAAGAAAGACGTCGTCCTGCCGAATTCCGTGCAGGAGCCACACGAGGCAACGCCGTGACCATTTCGGCGCCGTTCATACGACGCCCCATCGCCACCACGCTCCTGGCGGTCGCCATGCTGCTCTCGGGCGCCTGGGCGTACACCCTCTTGCCGGTGGCTCCCCTTCCGAGGGTGGATTTTCCGACCATCTCGGTGAGCGCCTCGCTCCCCGGAGCAAGCCCCGAAACGATGGCATCCTCCGTCGCCACGCCGCTCGAGCGAAGGTTCGGGCGGCTCGCCGGCATCACCGAGATCACTTCGACGAGCTCACTCGGCGCGACGAACCTCACCCTGCAGTTCGATCTGGATCGCGACGTCGATGCGGCGGCGCGCGATGTCCAGGCGGCCATCGCCGCCGCGGGTGGCGAGCTTCCCACGAATCTTCCGTTTCGCCCCACTTACCGCAAGGTCAATCCGGCCGACACGCCGATCATGATCTTGTCGCTTACCTCGAAGGCCATACCGGTGGCGCAGATCTTCGACACCGCGAACACCGTTTTGGGACAAAAGATCGCCCGCGTCTCAGGGGTGGGGCAGGTGTTCGTGGGTGGCGGTCAGCAGCCCGCGGTGCGGGTCGAGGTCGATCCGCGCGCGCTCGCCGGTGTGGGGCTCGGGCTCGAGGACGTCCGCCGGGTGCTCTCCCAGGCGACCGTCGATTCGCCCAAGGGTACGATCACCGGACCTGCCCAGGTCTCGTCGATCTCGGCGAATGATCAGCTCTTCGGCGCCGCGCAGTTCCGGTCGCTGATCATGAACACCAGCAACGGCTCCGTCGTTCGGCTGAGTGACATCGCCGATGTCGTCGACGGCGTCGAGAACAGCCGCGCCGCGGCGTGGGTGAACGGCGAGCGCGCCGTCCTGCTCATCATTCGCCGGCAGCCGGGCGCCAACATCATCGAGACCAACGAGCGGGTGCGCGGGCTCCTTCCCGAGCTGATGGGCGCCATCTCGCCGGCCATCCACGTCGACATCGCCCTCGACCGGACGCAATCCATTCGCGCCTCGGTGCGCGATGTCGAGCAGACGCTCGTCATCAGCATCGTGCTCGTCGTCGCCGTCGTTTTCGTGTTCTTGCGGACACTGCGCGCGACGGCGATCCCCAGCGTCGCGGTGCCGCTGTCGCTCCTCGGAACGTTCGGCATCATGTACCTTCTGGGCTACAGCCTGGACAATCTGTCGCTCATGGCGCTCACCATCTCGACGGGCTTCGTCGTCGATGACGCCATCGTCGTCACCGAAAACATCGCCCGCAACATCGAGCTCGGCAAGACGCCGATGCAGGCCGCTCTCGACGGTGCCAAGCAAATAGGTTTCACCATCGTCTCGATCACCGTCTCGCTCCTTGCGGTGTTCATTCCCATCTTGTTGATGGGGGGGATTGTCGGGCGGCTCTTTCGCGAGTTTGCCGTCACGCTCGCCGTCGCCGTGGGGATCTCGGCGCTCGTGTCTCTGACATTGACGCCGATGATGTGCTCGCGCCTTTTGCGACCGCAGGTCAAGCGCGAAGCCTCGGGAAAGCGGAGCCTTGCCAGGAAGCTCGACGACGGCGCCGAACGGGTTTTCGACGGCATACTCCACCTGTACGAAAGAGGCCTCGACTGGGTGCTGGGTCATCGCGTGGTGACGCTTCTCGTCACCCTCGGCACCGTGGGGCTGACCGTCTTTCTCTTCATCATCATCCCCAAGGGGCTCTTTCCGCAGCAAGACACGGGCATGATCATGGGATTCTCCGAAGGACCCCAGGACATTTCGTTTCCTGCCATGAGCGAGCGGCAGCAGGCCATCAGCGCCATCGTCGAGGCCGATCCCGATACGGCGCACGCGGTGTCGTTCATCGGGACGGGGAGCGGCTCGACATCGAACGCGGGGACGGTGTTCGTCGAGCTCAAGCCAAAGCCGCCCCGCAAGGCGTTCGCCGACGCGATCTTGAACCGACTACGTCCGAAGCTGGCCCAGGTGCCCGGCATCAACCTCTACCTGCAGGCGAGCCAGGACGTTCGCATCGGGGGTCGCTCGGCACGCACGCAGTTTCAATACACGCTGCAAGACGCCGATCTCGACGAGCTGAGAAAATGGGCTCCCAAGGTGCTCGAGCGATTGAAGAAGGTGCCGCAGCTGAAGGACGTGGTCAGCGATCAGCAGACCGCCGGCCTTTCGCTCGATCTTGCCCTCGATCGCGACACGCTCGCGCGACTCGGGCTCACTCCACAGTCCGTCGACGACGCGCTGTACGACGCCTATGGGCAACGCCAGGTAGCGACGACGTACACGCAGCTCAACCAGTATCGCGTGATTCTGGAAGTGAAGCCCGAGTTCCAACGCGGCCCCGCCGATCTCGATCAACTCTACGTGACCGTTCCCTCGGGCGGACAGGTTCCCCTGCGAGCCGTCGCCCGGTCCTCGGTCTCGAGCGCGTCGCTTTCCATCACTCACCAGGGGCAATTTCCCTCGATCACACTTTCCTTCAATCTTGCACCCAACGTGGCCCTCGGTCCGGCCGTCGAGGCGATCCACCACGCCGAGCAAGAAATCGGCCTGCCGGGCAGCGTGCGAGCTTCGTTTCAAGGAACGGCGCAGGCCTACAATGATTCCATTGCCAGCCAGCCGTTCTTGATCGCCGCGGCGCTTCTCGCCGTCTACATCGTGCTCGGCGTTCTCTACGAGAGCTACATCCATCCCATCACGATTCTCTCCACGCTGCCATCGGCAGGCGTGGGCGCCCTGCTCGCGCTCTTGGTGTGCCACACCGAGTTCAGCATCATTGCGCTCATTGGCATCATCTTGCTCATCGGCATCGTCAAAAAGAACGCCATCATGATGGTCGACTTTGCCATCGAGGCCGAGCGCGACAGAAACCTCTCTTCCGAGCAAGCGATTCGCGAGGCATGTCTGCTCAGGTTTCGTCCCATCATGATGACGACGGTGGCCGCCATTCTGGGCGCGCTGCCGCTGGCGTTCGGCAATGCCATCGGCTCCGAGCTCCGGCGGCCTCTGGGCATTGCCATCGTCGGAGGCCTGCTCATCTCGCAGATGCTCACGCTCTTCACGACGCCGATCGTCTACCTGGCGATGGAGCGGGTTCGCTTGCGGTTCGCGCGCCCGTCCCGCAACCAGGACGACACCTCGTTGTCGTATTCCGTGGCGAAATAACGACGACTTGCGCGGGGCGGACACTTGTCCGCATTGGACCCAGCAACCATTCGCCTTTCGGTCGACGAAAACTGCGGGCGCTCGTCTGAGCGGCGGGGTAGAACTCGGCGGCCAATTCCACGGCCCTGACTACCCACATCTCATGCGTCGATCCCCCCTCCGCTACGTCCTGCCCGCGCTCGCACTCCTGCTCCTCGTGGGCGGGCTCGTGGCCATCAAGTTCACCCAGATCTCCTCGCTCATCTCCATGGGCAAGCAGATGCAGAAGGCCGGCCCTCCTCCCGAATCCGTCGGAACGGCTGTCGCGCAAGAGCAAACGTGGGGAGGCTCGTTCTCCGCGGTCGGCACCATCGCGTCAGTCAAGGGAGTCAGTATCAGCAACGAGGCGCCGGGCATCGTCTCGGGCATCCACTTCGATTCCGGTGCCGTCGTCAAGGCCGGACAGGTCCTGGTCGAGCTCGATAGCAAGGCCGAACGAGCTCAGCTTGCATCCATCCAGGCGCGCAAGGAGCTGGCCACGGTGAACGTGGGGCGAACGCGCGCTCTCGTCGAAGACAATTCCATCGCCAAGTCGCAGCTCGACACCGACGAGTCGGCCCTCAAGACATCGAGCGCCGATGTCGCCGCGCTGCGGGCACAGATCGATCGCAAGGTCGTACGCGCGCCGTTCGCGGGCCGCCTGGGTATCCGGCACGTCAACCTGGGCCAGTACCTGAATCCCGGGACGATGCTCGCCGAGCTCGAGGCGACCGACATGGTGTTCGTCGACTTCGCACTCCCGCAGCAACGGCTCGAAAGTGTCTCGGTGGGTATGCCGGTAACGGTGACCATCGAGGGCGTCAAGGGCGTGAGCGCAGGTGGCACCCTGGCGGCCATCGATCCCACCGTCGATGCCACGACCCGCACGCTCAAGCTGCGCGCCACTGTTCCCAATCAGGACGAGAAGCTCCGCCCCGGGATGTTCGCGCAGGTGGCGGTCGTCCTGCCCCAGCAAGCAGCTGTCGTCACCGTGCCTGCCTCGGCGGTGGTTCGCGCGTCGTTCGGTGATTCGATCTTCGTCGTCGAGGACAAGAAGGACGAATCGGGGGCGCCGGTCAAGGGTGCCGACGGAAAGCAGGCCAAGGCCGCGCGCCAGCAATTCGTGCGTCTCGGCGAATCGCGGGGCGACTTCGTGGCCGTTCTCGACGGTATCAAGGCCGGGCAAGAGGTCGTCGCCGCCGGCGCATTCAAGCTCCGCAATGGTGCGGGTGTGATCGTGAACAACGACGTTGGTGCCAAGCCCGAGCTCGCCCCTCGGCCCGAGAATCGCTGACCGCCATGAAGTTCACCGACACATTCATCCGCAGGCCGGTTCTGGCGATCGTCGTCAACCTGGTGATCATCATTGCCGGTCTGCAGGCCATCCGATCGCTCAACGTTCGGCAATATCCCAAGCTGGAGAGCGCCTCGGTCACCGTGCGCACCGCGTACGTGGGTGCCAACGCCGATCTGGTCCGCGGATTCATCACCACGCCGCTCGAGCGGGTCATCGCGGCCGCCGACGGAATCGACTACATCGAGTCGCAGAGCGTCCAGGGGCTGTCGACCATCAACGTTCGTCTGAAGCTCAACTTCAACGCATCGAACGCGCTGGCCGACATTTCTGCGCGTGTGAACCAGGTGCGCGCTGATTTGCCGCCCGAGGCCGAGATCCCCGCCATCAACATCGAGCCTTCGGACTCGGTCCTCGCGGCCATGTACCTCAGCTTTAGCTCGACCATCCTGCAAGAAAACCAGGTCACCGACTACCTGATACGCGTCGTGCAGCCGCGTCTGTCGGCCATCGCCGGGGTGCAGCGCGCCGACATTCTCGGGGGGCGCACGTTCGCCATCCGCGCCTGGCTCAAGCCCGAGCGCATGGCTTCGCTCAACGTCAGCCCGGCCCAGGTGCGGCAGGCGCTCGCCGCCAACAATTTTTTGTCGGCAGTGGGGCAGACCAAGGGCCTGCTATTTCAGCAAAACCTCACGGCAGCCACCGACCTTCACTCGGTCGACGAGTTCAAGAAGCTGGTGATCCGCCAGCAGAATGGCTCGCTGGTGCGTCTCGAGGACGTCGCCGAGGTCGTGCTCGGCTCCGATACCTACGACCAGGAAGTGCGCTTTTCAGGGCAAAAAGCAGTCTTCATGGGCGTGTGGGTGCTGCCCAACGCCAACTCGCTCGACGTCATCGGCCACGTCCGGGACGAGATCGCGGCGATTCAGAAAGAGCTGCCCACGGGCATGGAGGCGAGCGTCGCCTTCGACTCCACCAAGTACATCAACAGCGCCATCCAAGAAGTGAAGCACACGCTCTTCGAGACGGTGCTCATCGTCATCGTGGTCATCTTCCTCTTTCTGGGATCGCTGAGAACGGTGCTGGTGCCGCTCGTGGCGATTCCGGTGTCCCTCGTGGGCGCCGTGTTCCTGATGCAGGCTTTCGGGTTCACGCTCAACCTCTTGACACTGCTCGCCGTCGTTCTTTCGGTGGGTCTCGTGGTCGACGACGCCATCGTGGTCGTCGAAAACGTGGAGCGGCACATCCGCGAGGGCAAGACGCCCATGCAAGCCTCGCTGCTCGGGGCGCGCGAGCTCGTCGGGCCCATCATCGCGATGACCATCACGCTGGCCGCGGTCTACCTTCCCGTCGGATTTCAAGGCGGCCTCACCGGCTCACTCTTTCGGGAGTTCGCCTTCACCCTGGCCGGCGCGGTCTTCATCTCGGGCGTGGTCGCGCTCACGCTATCGCCCATGATGTCGTCGCAGCTCCTGCGCCCCGAGGGCCACGGGACGTTCCTCACGCGGCTCATCGATCGGTCGTTCGAATTCGTGAAACGAACCTACGAGCGCGCTCTCGACTGGACGCTCGGTATGCGCCCCGCCGTTTACGCGGTGTGGATCGTCCTCACGCTGCTCGTCGTACCAATGTACCTCTTCTCGCCCACCGAGCTCGCACCCAACGAAGATCAGGGCGGGCTGTTCACCGCCATCGACGTGCCGCCCAACGCCACGCTCGAGCAGCTCATGCCGTTCACCGAGGCCGTCAACAAGCACTTTTTGGCGACCCCCGAATTCGATCACAGTTTCCAGATCACCTTCCCCAGCGGCGGCTTCGGCGGGATGCTCGTCAAACCCTGGGAAGATCGAAAGAGGAGCATCTTCCCCATCCAGGAAGGCCTACAGAGGGAGCTGTCAGGCATCACGGGCGTTCGTGCTCCTGTGTTTCTGCCAGCCGCGCTGCCCAGCTCGGGCACCTTCCCCGTCGAGTTCGTCCTCGCCTCGACGTCCAGTCACGAAGAGATCCTCCGCATCGCACAGCAGCTCCAGCAAGAGGCGGTCAAGAGCGGCATGTTCGCCTTCCCGCCCGTCACCGACGTGCGCATCGATCAGGCCAAGTCCGAGATTGTCATCGATCGCGACAAGGTCGCGTCGATGGGCCTCAGCCTCCAGCAGGTTGGCGCGGATCTCGCGTCGATGCTGGGTGGCAATTTCGTCAATCGATTCAACATCGATGGGCGCAGCTACAAGGTCATCCCGCAAATCGAGCGCGCCGGACGGCTCACCTCCGATCAGCTCAACGACATCTACATCTCCGGGCCGAACGGTCAGCTCATGCCGCTCAGTGCCGTGGCCACCATCAAGCACGGCGTCGAGCCGCGCACGCTCAATCGCTTCCAGCAGCTCAACGCGGTCAAGATCTCGGGCGTCGCCACCCGCGGCCTCGATTCGGGGTTGCGCGTCCTCGAGGACGCCGCGGCCAAGATTCTGCCCCAGGGTTACCGCGTCGACTACACCGGCGAGTCTCGCCAGCTGCGCCAGGAGTCGGGCAAGTTTCTCCCCGCCATGGGGCTCGCGCTCCTGCTCATCTTTTTGGTGCTCGCCGCCCAGTTCAACTCGTTCCGCGATCCGCTCGTGATTCTCGCCGGCTCGGTACCCCTCGCCATGTTCGGCGCGATGATCTTCACGTTCTTGAAGTTCGCGGGGCCACCGGGCATGCACTTCAAGCTCACCGAAGGCTGGACGACCACCCTCAACATCTACTCGCAAGTGGGGCTCGTCACGCTGGTTGGCCTCGTATCGAAGAATGGCATTCTCATCGTCGAGTTCGCCAACGCGCAACAGCTCGCCGGCCTCAGCAAGATCGACGCTGTCCGGGCCGCTGCCGCCACACGCCTGCGCCCCATTCTCATGACGACCACGGCAACCGTGGCCGGGCACTTTCCACTGACGCTGGTGACGGGCGCTGGAGCCGTGGCGCGCAACTCGATCGGCGTCGTTCTCGTCGGCGGGATGAGCATCGGAACGCTCTTCACGCTGTTCATCGTCCCCTCGCTGTACATTCTGCTCGCCAAAGATCACCGCGGCGAAAAGGCCAAGCAGGCCGACGACGCCGCCAACGTGTCGAACGGTCACGAAGCCGAATTGGTCCCCGACCTTCCCGGCGCCATTGCGGCGCATCAGCCAGGGGCGTAGCTAACCACCACGACACGCGCCGCATCTATTGCTAAGATCGGCGCGAGATCGCGTTCGTGGAACCTGCGCTGCACGGTCGTGATGCACCTCTAGGAGCGCTGCGCGCAGGGCTGGAGGGCGCACTCGCCGGTCGGGGTCACTTCGCCCTTGTCTCTGGCGAGGCAGGGATCGGCAAGAGCGCGGTGGCGTCGGTCCTGGCTGCCGAGGCCGAGGCGCGCGGAGCCGTGGTCACCTGGGGCCGGGCGTGGGAGTTTGCCGACGCACCGCCCTACTTTCCGGTGTGGCCCTGCCTGCGTGCTCTGGGGATCCGAATCGGGGATGCCGAGGGCGGCCAGCAAAAGCACGACGAGGGTCATGCTTTCCAGTTCTGGGAGACAGTCGTGGCCGCGCTCACTCGCGCGTCGGCTGGCGCGGCCACCGTGTGGATCCTCGAGGACCTGCACGCCGCCGATCTAGGGACGCTCGATCTGTTGACGTTCCTCGCCCTTCCGCTCAGGGCGATGCGCGTGCTCGTCGTCGCTACCGTGCGCAACAAGGATCCGCGACTGACCGATCGCATGATGCAGAGGCTCACCCGCATGGCGCGCGATGGGCTCGATGTGCCTCTCGAGGCACTGTCCGAGCGTGACATCGTCGCCCTCACTGAAGCAACGCTGGGTCGAAAGGTTTCCCCAAACGCCGCCCGTCGACTCGCCGAGCTGACCGGGGGCAATCCCCTGTTCGTCGTGGAATGCGCGCGAGCGTTTCGGGCCGCCGGCGGTATCGAGGGTACACTGGGAGCACTTCCACCCACCATTCGACAGGTGGTGCTCGACCGCGCCTCGTTGCTGCCCGAAACCACGCCATTCGCTTGCCAGCGGCGCGGTGCTTGGCCGGGAGTTCTTGGCGGCGTCGGTCGCGCGCATGGACCAATCGCTTCCCGCCCGCGTCATCGACACGCTTCTTCCCGCGCTGCGTGCGGGCCTCATCAACGAGCTTGGACCAGGGCAGTTCATCTTCAGCCACACGCTCGTGCGCGACGCCATCGACGATGCGCTCGGCGGCGAGGAGCGCGCGGCGCTCCACGGTCGCGCCGATGCCGCACTGGCGGCCCTGGGTGATACCTCCGATATCCTCGTCGAGCGCGCTCGACACGCGCTGTCGGCGCTGCGATTGGGCGACGAGCCTCACGCGCTCTCCCTCGCCAAGCGGGCGACCGAGCTTCTCGAGCGTGAGGGTGCATTCGACCGCGCATTCGAGCTTCACGCGCGAATCGGTGCGGCGCAGGCCACGGGCCTCTTGCCGCCCGCGCTGGCCACTGAGAAGCTGCACGTGGCCGAGATTGCGCGCGCTGCCGGCCGATCCGATGTTTGCCGTCGTCTGTGCGAAGAGGTCGTGATCTCGGCGCGTAGCTCGGGCGACAGTCCCCTGCTCGCACGCGCGGCGCTCTTGCACGCCGCCGACGTCCGACCTGGGGTGATCGATCGTTCGCAGATCGCATGGCTCGAAGAGGCGCGCGCGGCGCTGGGTGAAGACTGGCCGGAGCTCGGCTGCGTGGTTCTTGCGCGCCTATCGGCCGCGCTCCAGCCCGCCCCGCACTCGACGCTGCCCATGGAGATGGCGCGCGACGCGATCCAAAAGGCGCGCGCCACCAACGACCCCGAGACCCTCCTCCAGGTTCTCGATGTCGCGGCCTGGGGCCTCTACTATGCTGCGCTGCCCGAGCGCACCGAGGGGGCGGCAGAGCTCCTCGAGCGAGCTCTCGCAGCGAATGACCTACCGCGGGCGCTCATCGCCTACGAATGGCTGGCCTTCCATCACCTCGAAGCTGGCGACTTCGAGGCTTTCCATCGCGACGCGGAGAAGATGCTCGAGCTCGCCGACGAGATTGGACACCCGCGCTACCGCTGGCGAGCACTGCTGATCGCATCGGCAAGGGCGGTGACCCTCGGGCACTTCGCCGAGTCGGACCGTTACGTGACCGAGGTCACCGAGCTCGCGACCCTCACCGATGATCCGGCACTACCACTCGCCCTTGCCATCCACAGGGTCAAGCGAGCGCGGATGCAACGACGAGACGACGAGCTTCAGGTGACACTCGCCCTGGCGAGGCAAGCAATGCAAGACGTGTCGCAACCGGCGATCATGGGCGCGCTGTTGCGCGCAACCTGCGCGGCGCGCATGGACGACTTCGAGACGGCCCGGGCCGAGATTGCCTTCATGGGTGCCGGTGCTTCGGCGCTCGATGGGCATCCGACATCCGCGGCCATGCTCGCCGAAGCCTATGCGCTGGCGGGCACGGACGACGAGCGACGACGGATTCGCGCGGCTCTCGAACGCGCACCGAGCCCGGAGATCACCGGCGGTCACCTCTCGTTCATGTACGAGGGAACGGTGGCCCGCGTGCTCGGCTTGCTCGATGCTTCGCTCGGCGATTTGGCCAGTGCAGAGCAGAAGCTTCGTCACGCACATACGCTCGCCGTCGCGCGAAAGCATGCGCCCTGGATCGCGCAGACGGCCCACGAGCTCGCGAAGATCGCGCGGCAGGCCGGAAGGCAGGATGACGCTCGCCCGTGGTTGGAGGAGTGCACGCGCATCGCGCGGCAGCTAGGAATGACGGGGCTCGAAGGGAGCACCGGCGCCAACGTAGAGGCGGTCTCGCCTGCGCCACGGCGCGCGACGCGGATGCAGCGGACCGAAAGCGGCTGGAGCGTCGTTCGGGGAACCCTCGTCGTGAGCGTCAAAGACTCACGAGGAACGCAGCTTCTGGCAAGGCTCGTCTCGCAGCCCGACGAAGAGATCCACGTGCTTGCACTGGCAAGTGACGAAGCGACAACCAGAGTCCCGGAGAGTAGCGCCGGTGAGATGCTCGATGAGAAGGCGCGCAGAACCTATCGCGCGCGCCTGGCCGATCTGGAGCAGGACATCGCCGAGGCCGAGAGCCAGGCCAACGTGGCCCGGGCCGCGACGCTCGTGCGCGAGAGGGAAGCGTTGGTCGCCGAGCTTGCGCGGGCCGTGGGCCTCGGCCGCCGCGGGCATCGTGCGGGATCGGCGACCGAGCGAGCGCGCGTCAACGTTCAAAGGCGCGTCAAGGACGCCGTGGCTCGAATCACCGAGGTGGACGAGGAGCTCGGTCGATTTTTTGCGGACACTGTACGTACCGGTACTTTCTGCTGTTTTCGCCCGACGTAACGCCCACGGAGAGCGGATGGAACACCTGTTCCATCCGCTCGTTACGCCCTCTTTGCATGGCGACCATTCTGCCGATTCTGATCCCCCTCACGGTCGTAGCGATGCTCGTTCTCGAGCGCCTCTTTCCGGCCAGGCGGCTGCCCCACGTCCGAGGCTGGCTCGTCAAGGGCATCGTCTTCTTCGCACTCGGAGGCGCGGTCGCCTCGGTCATTCCCGCGCTTGCCGCCCACATCGTCGGAGCCCACGCGCTCTTGCATCTGGGCGTGCTGGGGACTGTCATCGGGGGCCTGGGGGGCTTCATGGCCGCTGACGTCTTTTCGTATGCCGTGCATCGCGTGCTGCACAATGTTCCGTTTCTCTGGCGATACGCGCACCAAATGCATCACAGCGCCGAACGCGTCGATGTGGCTGGCTCCGCATACTTCCACCCCCTCGACAACTTCATCCAGGGCAGCGCGAACATCGTTGCCGTGCTCTTGCTCGGTCTGTCGCCGGATGCCGCTGCGCTCGCAGGGTATCTGTCGTTCTTCGTGGGAGCATTCTCGCACATGAACATGCGCACACCGCAGTGGCTCGGCTGGATCATCCAGCGTCCCGAGGCGCACTCCGTGCATCACGCCCGCGGAGTTCACGCCTATAATTATGGCAACTTCATGCTCTGGGACGTCGTCTTCGGCACGTTCCGCAACCCCGCGACCTTTAACCAGCCGGCGGGCTTCTGGGATGGCGCGTCGAGCAAGGTCGGAGCCATGCTTCTTGGCCGCGATGTAAGCGAGCCGCCCCCGTCGTTTCGTGATGACATGAGCCCCGTACGAATAGGAGGATAGAGAGATGATTGGCAACCCTCAAGAGATGCGGCAGCTAACCCAAGAGCTGGCGGCCTCCGTGTGGACGCTCGGCGCGATCGGTGTGCTACTCGAATCGGGCCTCGTCGAGTATCTTCGCGAGCTGCGCTCGATCGACGATCTCGCGGCTCGCTGCCCGGCGCTCACGCGAGGGCGCATCGAACGGTGCATGGAGGTCGCCTCCGTGGCGGGTGTAGTCACCGCCGAGGGGGCGGGCTTCCGGCTCGCCGAAGGCGCCGTGCCCTTCTCGCAACAGCCGATGCGCGCCGCGCTCGAGGGAGACATCCGCGCCAACCTGATGCAGGTACTGGCGTTCCTCGATTCGTCCAAGGACGCCCGGCCGCAATCAGGCTGGCGGCACACTAATCCCGCCTTGCTGCAGGCTCAGGGCGATGCGTCAGCCATGTTTCCTCCAATGTTCAAGGCCAACATGGTGGCGTCGCTAGGCGATCTCGCGGCGCGGCTCGATCGACCCGAGGCGCGCTTTCTCGACATCGGTGTGGGCGTTGGCTCGCTCGCCATCGCCATGTGTCGGTGCTGGCCGGGGCTGCACGTCGTCGGGCTCGACACGCTCGATGCAGCGCTCGACATCGCACGGCACAACGTCGAGCGCGCGGGCCTCGCTCTGCACATCGAGCTGCGAAAGCTCGCAGCAGCCGAGCTGCGCGAGGAAGAGTCGTTCGACCTCGCGTGGCTGCCGAGCTTCTTCATTCCCGCCGATACGCTAGCT
>JBBSDY010000013.1:0-17215 GCA_038240245.1 Polyangiales bacterium | reverse complement strand
GTCGGGGCGAGTGGATTCGAACCACCGACCCCTAGACCCCCAGTCTAGTGCGCTAACCAGGCTGCGCTACGCCCCGAACCGCCATCCGCGATTGTGTCGCAGACAGCGCGCGCAACGTAGTCGACTGGTGGGGTTTTGCAAGTGAGGATGTTGGAGCCGCCACGCCGCCTCGACCCGCACGGCGGCTGCGGGTACGCTTTGAAGGCAGAAATGGGCGAAGTGGCGTCGCGCTGGACCCTCGTGGCTTCGACCGCGCTGCACGGCGCGGTGCTCGCCCTGACCTTTGCCCGCACGCCCTCCGCCGCGGCCGCCCAACCGACGCGCCCCGACTTCTGGGGAGGCACGACGTTCGAGGTGCCCGACGTCGCCGATCAAGGGCAGGGGATTGTCGTCGCCGAGACGCCCGAGAGCGAGATCAACACCGAAGGCCTCGATCCCGCCAACGCCATCCCAAACCCGACCCCGACCCTGACCCCAACCCCGACCGCGACCCCAACCCCGACCCCAACCCCAACCCCAACCCCCACCCGACACCCCACCGGTCCCTCTCGCTCCGCCCCGTCGACCTCCACCGGCGCCTCACCGAGCTCAGTCTCCACCCCCGGCCCCTTCGGCGCAGAAAGCTCCGCCCCCGGCGTTCGCGATCTCCTTCGTTCCTTCGTGCGCGCCCTACCCATCGTCGCGAGCAGCGATCCGATCTGGGCAACGCTCCCCCTCGGTCACGCCGGCACGATCGACGTCACCCTGGTTCTCGACGACGCCGGAAGACCGCACATCAAGTCACCGTTCGAGCCTTCGGTTCCCGGGCATCTCACAAGGCTCGTCAGCAAGACGCTCATGGTGATGGCCAGCGGCCGCTTTGCATCGACGGCGGGTGGCGCGACCGGCGCCGAGCAACGGCTGCACATCGCTCTCATGTTGACCCAAGAGTCCGCCCCCGCGAGCGAGCTCGGGGCGACCGGCGGCGCGTTCGGCCTGCGCTTCGAGCCCCCCGACGATCACCAGATCAGTCGTGCGTTCTTCACCCTTGCCTCGGGCCGCCGCGTCGAGGTGAGCGTGCGGGCGATCGGCTCGCGCTAATGCGCGCGGGCCAGGTAGCGGGCGATTCTCATGTGCAGCGCGTTGGAGAGCTCGACGTCGAGCCCGCAAACCTCGGCGAAATCGTCGGCCCGAAGCCGCATGAGGCGGGTGTTCTCGACGACCGTCGGTAGCTCACCCTCGCGCTCCACGCCCATCAAGGATTCGACGAAGAGCAGACCGGACGGGCCGAGGACTTTACCGTCGGGCATCATGATCTGTCCGCTCACGATGATGTAGCAAACCCAGTCGTTCGCCACGAGGCGGGGGACTCTTTCGTCTTTGGGGATCTCCACTTCGACGGCCGCCGCAAGCGCGGCGAGGACCGACGAGACCGGCAAATCATCGAGAAGCGCGGAGTGGCGGGCCACGAGGATGTCGTTGGAGACCGGTCCCGAGGATGGCTCGCCCTCGGGCGCGGTGCGAGCGACGAATCGATCGCAGACATCGACGACGACGACCGTCGCGTTGTCGTGGCCACCGCGACGCAGCGCATAGGCGATGAGAGCATGCCCCGCGTCCTCGGCCGATCCCGTGCGCAGGAGCTGGCCGAGAAGCGATTCGCTCTCGATGGCGCCGTGGACCCCGTCGGAACAGAGCAAGAGTCTATCGCCGCGGGTGAGCTCGACGAAGAAGGTGTCGACGGACACGTTGGGGGCCATCCCGATGGCGTTGATGAGGGGATTTCGGCGCCTGCGGTTGTCACCCATTGGCCGCGGGGTTGCGCGGCGCACCGTTCCCGCGGCCAGCATCGACTCGAACAAGGCGTGGTCGTGGGTGAGCTGAATCACCGCGGAAGGACGGGCGAGGTACACGCGCCCGTCGCCGGAATGGGCCACGAAGGCGCGATCACGCAGCAGGATCGCGAGATCGAGCGTGGTGCCCATTCCCGACGCTTCCTGGCGAGCCTCGGCTTCGGCACGAACGGCATCATTGGCCTTTTGAAAGCTGGCTCGCAAAAGCTGAAACACCGCGTGGCGCGCCGCCAGCGTGGGCTCCTTGTGAAACCGATCGAGAACTCGCCGCGATTCCTTCTCGCGAAGCGCCGCCACCATGGTGTCGACGGCCAGACGCGATGCAATCTCGCCCCCCGCGTGGCCTCCCATCCCGTCGGCAACCGCGAACGTCGCGAGCTCGGGAACCATGATGAAGGCGTCCTCGTTGTTCTCGCGGACCTTGCCAACATCGGTCGCCGAGGCGAAGTCGACGCGAAAATCGAAGCGGGGCACGGCGAACGGCACGATCCCATCATAGCCTGGGGACCTGCCACTTCACAGAAACTGCCGCAGGGGATACGCAAACCACGAGAAAAATCGGTGAGCGAGCGAGCGCTCCTTCCAGCTCGAGACCGACAGCTCGATCGATTCGGCGAGATCTTGCTCGAACCTCACGCGGGCCGCGCGAGCCACGGCGGCGTCGTAGACAGCGATGTTGCACTCACGGTTGTAGCGGCGCGAGCGGGCGTCCAGGTTGTAGGTGCCCACCGTGGCGAGCGTCTCGTCGAAGACCGCGGTCTTCGCGTGCAACACGCGGCCCTGGTAGGCGAACACCCGGGCGTTCGATTCGAGGAGGCGCCCGATGACCGAGCTCATCGCCATCGACACGACCCAGACGTCGTTGAGGCCCGGCACCAAGATGCGGACTTCGACCCCCCTGCTCTGGGCGTTCTTCAGCGCGGCGAGGAAGAAGGGACCCGGCAAAAAATACGGGTTGGCGATGTCGATGCGTTCCGTCGCATGACGAATGGCCCTGAGGTACGCGTGCCGGATGCCGCGCCGCCGGCCGTGGCCATTGGTCAACACCACGACGCGGCCCGATGCGCTGCGCGTGAAGCGACCCGCGTCGAGCGGAATCGTGTGCCCGGTTCGCCGCCACGTTTCGAAAAAGAGCGCGCGCAAGTCACGAACGACGGGGCCCGTGACCTCGATGCCCTCGTCGCGCCAGTTGTCGCCCCCTTCGTCGCGCGGCAGCCACGGATCGCCGATGTTCATGCCCCCGGTGAAACCCGTCTCGCCGTCGACGACGAGAATCTTGCGGTGGTCGCGAAAGGTGATGCGATTGAAGCGAAACCGTTTGCGAAGGGGAGACACCGGTCCAAACTCGATGACCTGGCCTCCCGCCTCGATGAGGGGCTGCCACATCGAGCTGGGGGCGCTGATGCTGCCCACGGCGTCGTAGGTGACGCAGACGGTGGCGCCCTCCTTGGCCTTGGCGGTGAGCGCATCGCGGAACATGAGCCCCGTTTTGTCACCCTGAATCCAGTACATCTCGAGCAAGACTTCGCGCTTCGCTCCGGCGATAGCGGCGAGCATCGCGGGGTACGCCTCGCGCCCGTCGCGCAACAGCCGAAGGCGGTTCGAGTCCACCTCGAATCTCGAGCTCTCGTCTCCCACGCTGGCCATGATACCTTCTCGCACGATGCGTGCCCTGGGCATCGATACATCGACCCACCGAGCTCAGGTAGCGCTTTGGGACGAGGTCGCGTGCGCGGCGCGAGAAACGAACGACGATCCTCGCGTCCACGCCGAGACCCTGGTCGGACTCATCGACCGCGCCATGGCCACCGCGGGGTGGAGCAAGAGCCAGATCGATCTGATCGCCTGCGGCGTCGGCCCTGGCTCCTTCACGGGCGTTCGCGTGGCCGTCGCGACGGCCAAAGGAATTGCGCTCGGCCTGGGAAGGCCACTGGTGGGAGTGGGATCGCTCGAAGCGATGGCGTCTGCGGCGCACGCCACGGCGGGCCAGATCGTCGTGCCGTTGCTCGATGCCAGAAAGGGCGAGGTTTTCTGGGCTGCCTACGACAGTGAAGGTGCGCTCGTCGCCGGGCCGGGGCACGTGGCGATCGAATCCGTCGGTGGCGTGGCTGTGGGACTTGGATCGCGCGAGCTCCTCTGGGTGGGTGAGGTCGCGGCCCTGCTCGCGCTGCCTGCGGAACAGCGCATCGTCCGAAGCCCGGAGACCGATCTGCCCGATGCGCTCGAGATCGCGCGCCTCGGGGTGGCCGGGCACGTGCGGCATGGCACGGACGATCTGCATGCCCTCGAGCCCACCTACGTTCGCCCGCCGGACATCACCATGCCCAAGGCTGCAGGCTAGTGCTACCTTCCGGGCGTCATGGATGACTTCGGCGCCGCCGAGCGAGAGAGGTTGCTTTCGCGATTTGGAAAGAAATTCACTTCGGGCCAGGTTTTATTTCGCGAAGGCGATCCCGGCGGTGAAGCGTTTCTCTTGCAGGAGGGGCGAGTTCGTCTCATCAAGCGCGTTCGCTCCGTCGAGCGCAGCTTGATGGTGCTACGGCCGGGCGATCTATTCGGAGAGTCCGCCTTCATCACCGGCGCGCCCCGATCGTCCACCGCGATTGCGCTGTCCGACGGCTCCGCCCTGGCTCTCGACAACGCCACCTTCCAGAGTCTTCTCGAGAACAACCGCCCGGTCGCCGCAAGAATCGTCCAGCAGCTCGCCCGGCGATTGCGCGACGCCGAAGATCAGATCGAGATCATGATGTTGCGCGATACGCAGTCGAAGATCGTCAACGCACTCCTCAAGCTCGCCCAACAGTCGCCCGGCGATCAGCGCGGCGGCGCCCTCCTACAGATCTCGCCGATGGAGCTCTCCACGCGTGTGGGAATGGACGTCGATGCCGTCAAACGAGGCGTTCAGAAGCTACGCGAGGGGCAGTATGTGCGTGTGGTCGACGAGAAGGTCGAAATCCCCGATGTCGATTCGCTCCGCCGCCTGTTCACGCTTCTCGGCCTGAAAGACGAGATTCAGGGCACCGACGTCCCGCAGCAGGCGCCGGCAAAAGAGCGGCGTCCGGCCGCGCGTTAGTCGCGCTGCAATTTTGCACCGGTGCTCCGTGCGCCCACCTGAACAGCTGCAATTTTCCTCTGTGCGGCGTACCGAAAATAGCGGAACCGTTCGGATGTTCACGATTGACTCGCGTACCCCGAGGGGGTATTCCCCGAAGCCCGCGATTTCCGCTGCGACAACACCATCTTAGCCTCGATTCGAGGAGACTGGAACGGTCGAAGGTAGAAGGATGGCAAAAGCCGGCGCTGCGTTCGTGAGGTTGGTACCACGTTGGGCCGTGGCGGCCGGACTCGTGGTGTGCCTCTCGGCGTGCACGCGCAGCGGACACGGCGCCAACGTACCCGATGCCGAGCGTCAATCCGATTCCGAGTACGACGTCGCACGCGATCTGTTCCTGAGCCGGCACGATCCGCGAGGCGCTCTCGGTCACGCGCAAAAAGCGGTCGAGCTGAACGATCAGAATGCCGAAGCATTTCACTTCGTCGCCATCATCTACCTCTACTTCTGCTCGAGCTCTGCGCTCGACTGCCGCTTGCCCGAGGCCGAGCGCGCGGCCCGGCGCGCCGTTGAAATCAAATCCGATTTTCGCGAGGCGGTGAACACGCTGGGCGTCGTTCTCATTCAGGAGAAAAAGTACGACCAGGCCATCGCCACGCTGCAACCGCTCGCCAACGACATTCTCTACCAGGCGCCCTGGGATGCATGGGGCAACCTCGGCCTCGCTTACCTCGAGAAGGGCAAAGCCGACGACGCCATCGTTGCTCTGCGTCGCAGCGTCGCCTCCGAGCCGCGCTTCTGCGTCGGCAACTACCGCCTCGGGCTGGCTTTCGAAAAGAAGGGCGATCTGGTCGCAGCTCGCGAAGCCTTGTCCAGGGCGCTCGAGACCAACAGCCCCGATTGTCAGCGGTTGCAAGACGCCTTCGAAGCACGCGGTCGCGTTTACTCCAAGGTGAAAAATTGCGATCTCGCCAAGGGCGACTGGGAAAAGTGCAAAGAGATCTCCGTTGATTCGCCGACCGGCCAACGCTGCGCGGCCAGTCTGAAGTCGTCGCCATGCTAAGACCGGGCGCACCAAGCGCTTCGTCCTTCGAGAGGTGAAATGGAATCGATCGGCCAATACCTGAGGCGCCACCGCGAAGAGCGCGCCATGAGCGTGGAAGAAGTCTCCCGCACGACGCGCATTCCGGTCGGAAACCTGGAGCGGCTCGAGAACGACCACTTCGACGATTTGCCCGGCGAGGTCTTCGTTCGTGGATTTCTCAAGGCCTACGCTCGAGCGGTGTCGATGTCCGTCGACGATGTGCTCGCTCGCTACACGTCGAGTCGGCGTGTTGCCTGGGTGACGCCCCTTCCGATGACCTCACCCATCCAGAAAACGCAGGGACGTAGGTTCGGCGTGGCCATCGCATTCGTCGTGTTGCTCATTCTCTTCACGCTCGCGCTCTCCATCGTCCTGAAGCCCCGCGGTCGCGACGTGCCGTCCGAGCTTTCATCCGCCGACACCGCATCGTGGGGGAGCCTCCACGGCTAGGGCAGTTCGCGCCGCTTCGCGGCGCATCGTCTCGCTGGCATTCGTCGTCAAGGTGGTCCACTACGGCGAAGCGGACGTGGTGGTGACGTTCTTTACCGAGGCCATCGGCAAGGTGACCGCGCTCGCGCGTGGAGCTCGCAAGAGCAAGCGCCGGTTCGCGGGCGCGCTGGAGTCGATGCACACCATTCGCGTGACCCTCGATGAGCGTCCGGGGGCCGAGCTTGCCAGTCTGCAAGAGGGCGTGGTGCACAAGCCCCGCGCGCGCATTCTGGGCGATCTGGACAGGCTGAACGCCGCCGGTCAGGCCCTGCGCTGGGTGCGGGCGGGATCGCCGCTGCGTACCCGGGAGCCCGCGGTCTGGTCCGAGCTCGAGACGCTCCTCGATCGACTCGACGATCTCGAGGATCCTCTTCCAGCGGGGACCCATCTTGCGGCGACGGGGCTGCGCCTGCTCAAGCATTTCGGATACGGTCTCGAGCTCGATGCCTGCGCGCGTTGCGCAAAGGTCTGCGATCCGAAACGCCCGGCCTATGTCGACGCCGCCGCGGGCGGCCTCGTCTGCCAGTCTTGTGGCGGCGGTCGGAGCCCCTTGCACCATCTTGTCGATCCCGCCACGCGAGCCCGTCTTGCCGCCGCGGCCGCGGGAAAAGACGCGGCCCTGCACGCCGAAGACACCGAGATCGCCCAGAAGCTGGTCGACGAAGCGCTGGCGTCGCACGCCGGAGTGGTAGTCTGACGCGCATGGAGCCCGATCCTCGCACCCACCCCACCCGGGTGAAGGCCCCCCGCAATGCTCGCACGATGGAAATCTCCTGGGCCGACGGCCACCAGGGCATCTACCCCCACGAGATTCTGCGCGGCTATTGCCCCTGCGCCGGGTGTCAGGGTCACTCGGGGACCATCCGCTTCGTTCCGGGAGGCGAGCTCGAAGCTCGCTTCAAGCCGGGGGGCGATCTCGAGCTTCGGAACATCGAGCAGGTCGGCAACTATGCTCTTCGCTTCGACTGGGGCGACTCGCACAACACCGGCATCTACACCTTTCGCTACCTTCGGTCGCTCTGTCAGTGCGCCGAGTGCACCGCCCCGGCCGCCGCTGCCGAGCGCCCCGAGATGCCCCGGTTGTGAGCACTGCGACTGGCGAGAGCGAACGAAAAGCCCTCGCTGGTCGAGCTGGGATCGTGGGCGCGGGAACGCTGGTCTCGCGTTTGCTCGGGCTCGCTCGCGATCTCACGTTGGCGGCGCGTTTCTCGCGGGCCGAGACCGATGCGTTCTGGGTCGCCTTCACGCTGCCCAACGCCCTTCGCTCGTTGCTGGGCGAAGGAGCCACGGCGAGCGCGGTCGTCCCGGTGCTCGCACAGGTGAGAGCCCAAGAAGGCGACGATGCCGCGCGCACGTTTTTCGCGGGGATGCGCGGCGTGTCGCTTCTCGCGCTGACGATCGTGACTTTGCTCGGGATGTGGGGTGCGCCGTGGCTCGTCGAGCTCTTCGCCGGCGGGCTGCACGCGCGGCCCGAGGCATTCGAGCGAACCGTGCTCCTGACGCGCTGGGTGTTTCCTTACATCTTCTTCATGGGAACCGCCGCGCTGGGAATGGCGGCCTTGAACACCTACGGTCGATTTGCCGCCGCGGCGTTCGCGCCGGCCCTGCTCAATGTGGCGTTCGTCGTCGCGGCGCTGGTGCTTCCCGCCTGGCTCATTGCGCACGGACAAGATCGCATCCTGGCGCTCGCCGTGGGAGCGCTCGTCGGCGGAGCGCTGCAGGTCGTGGCGCAGTGGCCCTCGCTTCGTCGCATCGGGTTCGGCGCGATGCCGCGACTTGCGCTGCGCGATCGGCGCGTGCGCCAGGCGATGGGACGGCTCTTGCCAATGACCGCGGGGATCGGCATCTACACCGTCGATCTCGTCCTGTCGCGGCGCTTTCTCTCCGAGCTGCCCGAGGGATCACAGAGCTATTTTTCGTGGGCGATGCGTCTCTGCGATTTTCCGCAGGGCATCTTCGTGCTGGCGCTGCAAGCGGCGACGCTGCCGTCGCTTGCCAAGCTCGTCGCGGCAGGCGAGCTCGACGAGGTCGGAAAGACGTACGCCTACGGCATGCGGCTGGCTCTCTTCGTGGCCATCCCGGCGACGGCGCTCTTCGCAGGTCTGGCGCGGCCGCTGGTGGTGACGCTCTTTCAGCATGGGCCCTATTTCGACGCGACCGCCTCGACGGAGACGGCCCACGCACTCATGGCCCAGGGGCTCGGCATCTGCACGGTCGCGTCGGTGCGTCAGCTCGTGCCGGTGTTTTACGCGATGGGTGACACGCGCTCGCCCGTTCTCGTGTCGGCGCTCGATCTCGTGGCGTTCATCGCCATGGCGGTATGGCTGCGGGGACCGCTCGGTCACGTTGGCGTCAGCCTCGCTGTGACGGTGTCGAGCGCCGTGCAGATGGTGCTCTTGTGGGCCTGGCTCGGAAAGCGGATCCCGTCTCTTCACCTGGGCGAGATCGGTGCTTCGGCAGCGCGGACCGCGGCGGCCTCGCTCGTCTCGCTGGGGCTCGGGCTGGTCACGGCGGAAGGGATCTCGCGGCTGCATCAGGCCCCCACGCTCGCCCGGCTGCTGCCCGGCCTCGTCGGTACGATGGTCTTTGCGGCAGCGTTTTTCATGATGGCGCACTTGCTCAAGAGCCCCGAGCTTCACGCCATCACGGCGCCGATTCGCCGGCGACTCGACAAGAGGAGGCGACGATGAATCCGAAGTGGACGATCTCCGAGGCTCGATTCATTGCGGGAGTCGCCGCTGCCGATCAAATCCCGGCGCCGGCGCTCGCCGAGGTTGCCTTCGCGGGGCGCTCCAACGTTGGCAAATCGAGCTTGCTCAACGCGCTGCTCTCCCGCAAGGGCCTGGTGCGCACCGGCTCCACGCCGGGAACCACACGGCAGCTCAACCTGTTTCTCGTCAAGGCGGTCGATGGTCTCGAGCTCGTCCTCGTCGATCTTCCGGGATATGGTTTCGCCAAGCGCGCCAAGCACGAGAAGGCGCGCTGGGGACCCCTCATCGAAGGTTACCTCTCCACACGGATCACGCTGCGCGCGCTCGTCTTGCTGGTCGACGTGCGGCGCGGTCTCGAGGACGAGGAGCGCGAGCTTCTCGACTTCGTTCGCGCGACCAAACAAATGGCCGATCGTCCGCCGCCTCCGGTCATCATCGTCGCGACCAAGATCGACAAGCTCTCGATGTCCGCTCGCAAACCCGCGGTGGCGCAGATCGCCAAGGGCCTCGGCGGCAGGATTGTCGGTTTCTCGGGCGAGACGGGGGAGGGCAGGGAGGAGCTCTGGGCGGCCATACGAGGCCACGTCATCGCCCCCGGCCCCGCGGACGAGTCACCGAAGGGCTAGGCCCCAGCCACGGCGAGCCCCGATCTCAGCGTATTTGCCGCTCCGGGCGAAAGCGTGGTCTAATTTGGGAGATGTCATCATCGGGTCGCCGCCTTTTCGTGTTGACGGGTCTGCTTGCGGGGCTGGGCATGTCGTCGCCCCTGGCCGCGCAGAGCAGCAAGTCGTCGCCCCCCACGGCCCCGGGCCCGAGGTTCGCCATCCCGGGATCCGCCGATTCGGTGTCCCGAGGAGGTAAGGCGCCAGCGGCCCCCGAGACGAAGAAGCCGAAGAAGCGTGGTCACGGTAGGGCGGACGCAAAGCCCCGACGCGACGCGGCGGTGGCAACGTTCCCCGGATTTCGGTTGTTGCCCGATGGACGCAGCCGCATCTACGTCGAGCTCAGCAAGAGCGTGACCGTCGACGAGCACAAGACCGATCAGGCGCTCACCTTCACCCTGCACGACGCGCAGGTGCTGGTGAAAAACAACAAGAACCCACTCATCACGACGCACTTTGCGACGCCCGTGTCGCGTGCGCGGCTCGTACCCGCCGGCGTCGATCTGAATCTGGTCCTCGATCTGCGCAAGGCACAAGTTGCCACCCATCAGGTGGTGCCCGGAGACAACGGCTCGGCCCGCCTGGAGATCGACTTTCCCGCCGGTGATTACCCGCTCGAGCCCGGTCGGTTCGAGGCCCCGTCAGGAACCATGTCACGAGGAAAGCGATCGCACGCGGGTGACGAGATGGAAGCACCCGATACCCTCGACGAGGGGCAGCCCCCGGCGGCGGGATCTCGCCAACCTAAAGACGTGGGTCCACCGCCGCCCTGAGCCCTGCTCGCTCTTATCGACGCTACTCGATCGCGTGATCCGGAAGTAATTGCGCTATCTCTGCTGGGGTGAAGCTCCGCCTCGCTGGCCACGTGCGGCGCCGGATGGTTTTCGCAGTCGCGTGCGCGGCATGGACGTCGGGGCGAGCGCTGCACGCGCAGGACGACAAGCCTGAGCTCCAGTTCTCGGCCGACCAGGTGGAAGGCGACGTGCGCATGGGTGAGCTCGTGCTGCGCGGCAACGTGGTGATGACGTACGAGCGCTTTCGATTGACGAGCCCCGAGCTGTCCCTGCGGCGGACGGGACGGGGCATCGAGGTGAAGGGGCCCGGCGAGGTCGTTTTCTGCCCGTGCCCCAATCCGCCCCTGACGATCGCGTTCGATGGAGGCGTGGTCGGTCCGCCCGCCGATCTCGTGCTCCAACATCCGCAGCTTCGGGTGGGGGGCACGACGATGTTCGGTCTTCCGTGGTTCTGGCTGCGCGCTCCGTCGCGTCCTGGGATTCTTCCGCCCAACGTTGCCTGGCGCGGAGGCGATGGCTTGCTCGTCGGCGAAGGCGTCCACCTTCCCTGGAAGGATGGGACGACCTACGACGAGCTCGACTTGACGGCCGGGGGCTACATGAAGGGCGGCGTCGAGCTCACGGCGCGTCTTCGCACGACGCGTTCGACGAGCCGGATCAGGTGGGATCACCTTCACCAGGATCTGTTGGCCGTCGATGCGCACGGATCGTACCCCCAGGCGGGGACGGGCATGATGGCGTGGGATCTCGATGCCGTGCGAGGTTCCCGCGCCCGTCCCGCCACCTTGAACCTCGACGAAGCGGCGCGAGGCTACGACCGCGGCGCCGCCGAAGTGATGGTTCGACCGACCGGTGGCGTGATCCTGGGTGCGGGCGTTCGAGGTGTCGCCTCCCGCGGCGGCTGGGGACCGAGCGAGCGGCCTGCGTGGGGTCCGCGGGCGAGTCTTGGGCTGGGAAGCGCGCTGGGATCGGTGGGCAACTGGGATGAGCTCTTGTCGGTGACCACGCTGCAGGACGATTTGCTCGGGTCGCTGAACCTGCTGCGCGCGGAGGGAGGCGCCGAGCTGGCAGCGCGTCCGGCGTTCCTGGTAACCCGCCTCGGGTTGCGCGAAGCCCTGACCGTCGCTGACAGCGCGACGGCTCGCGGGCTCGACGGCCTGGCATCGGCGCGACTCGAGGTCGCAGCTCCGTTCGTGCACGAGTTTCCGGGCGAGGAATCCCCCCTGGTGCACGTCATCGAGCCTCGGCTGCGCGGGGCGGTGATGTCCGCGCGCACGAGTGGCGCCTTCTGGAGCAACACCGGGCGACCCGCTGCCCTCCTCTCGGGCGAGATCGCCACGGCGTCCGCTGGTTTCAGGAGCGCGTGGGGAAGGCTCCTCGGCCACGCCGGCGCCAGCGTCGAGGCAGATGCGGGCGGGGTGGGGATCGTCCATTCGGGGACGATTTCCGAGGCGGTCCCGGTGGGTCGCTACCGAGCAGCCTGGTCGTCGCGTTACCTGGGGTTGGGCGCAGAAGGCGGAGCCCGCCTGCGGGACAGCAGGGGCCAGGTCACGGTGGGCAGAGTCCGCCTGGGCGAGCAGGACGGTTGGCATGTCCAGGTCAAGGCGGCAGGTCGCGAGGGAGTCGAGCCGCTCTTCGCTCGGCTCTTGGCGGCTCCGAGCGCAGAAGAGCCCTCGGGCGGGTGGCTTTCGGACGAGGGGTGGTCGGGGGCGGCCGAGATCGCCGGGCGGCTGACCCGAAGTGTCAGCGCGCTGCTCTCGGCCGAAGAGGATCTGACTTCGCGCACCCTTTTGCAGGTTCGAGGCTCCGTCGGGTACGCGCATCCATGCCGGTGCGTCTCGGTCGATGCCTTCGCCGGCAAGCGCCTCGGTCGAGAAGGCGTGGACCTGTGGATCTCGATCGATCTTGCCCCTAGGTAATCAAGATTCGGATATGCTTTGGGGTAACGTGTCCGCTTCCGACCGCCCGCGTGCAAGGCCTTCGGATCGGCCGGGGGAACCGCCGAGCAACACCAAAGGCTCGGATCCACCGACCGCTACGGCGACCGTTCTCGTTGCCGACGACGATCGCCTGACGCGCGAGATGCTCGCCAACATCCTTCGCAGCCACGGCTACAACGTCGAAACGTGCGAGGACGGGCAAGAAGCCGTCGAGCGCGTCTCGCGGGGTGGAATCAGTCTGGCGCTGCTCGACATCATGATGCCGCGTCTGTCGGGGCTCGAGGCATGCCGCTTGCTCAAGGGCATGACCAACGAGAGCTTTCTGCCCGTGGTCCTCGTAACGGTGAAGACCGACAGCGCCAGTCGAGTCGAAGGCCTGAAGATCGGCGCCGACGACTATGTGTGCAAACCCTTCGAAGAGAAGGAGCTGGTCGCCCGGGTCGAGGCGATGCTGCGCATCAAGCGCCTGCACGACCACGTCGCAACGGCGCGCCAGAAGCTCGAGAAGATGAGCGTCCACGACGAGCTCACCGGGCTTTACAACTACCGCTACCTGCACACGCGCCTCGCCGAGGAGTTCAAGCGTGCCGAGCGCTACCACGATCCGCTCGCCTGCGCCTTCATCGACATCGACCAGCTCAAATCCCACAACGACGCTGGCACCCGCGTGCTCGGCGACAACATCATCCGTTCGGTCGCCGAAGTCACCCGAAAGTCGGTGCGCGACGTCGATGTGGTGGCTCGCTACGGTGGCGAAGAGTTTCTCGTCGTCCTGCCGAGCACGCATTTCGGCGGCGCGGTCACCGTCGCCGAGCGCATCTGGCGCGAGGCCACCGAGAAGCGATTCACCGTCGACGGAGCCAAGTTCCACACCATCACGCTGTCCATCGGCGTGGGGCTCTATCCGTCGCGCGACGTGCGCACCAAGGACGCCCTCGTGCGCGCGGCCGACGGCGCGTTGCAGCAGGCCAAACGCGACGGCGGCAACCGGGTGTGCGTCTTTCAGCAGCAGGGCTACATCTACACGCCCACCACCGCCACCTCGCCGCCGCCGCCCCGTCCCGGTGCCACCGGTGGGACCGTCGGAGGTCGATGACCGCCTCATACCGCCCGTCGCGTGCCCCTTCGATGAGGCCGCGCGCCATTTCATCCGCGCCGCCGGGCGCTCCCAAGGAGCGCGCCACCCGCGTCTTGCTCGTCGACGACGAGCCCAACGTCAGGCGCAGCCTGGCGCGCGTGCTGATGAGCGTCGGATTCGAGGTCTTGACGGCCGAAGACGGCCAGGCTGCGCTTGCGCTGCTCGAGGCCGGAACGGTCGACGTGATGCTGGTCGACATGCTCATGCCGCGCATGGGCGGGATGGATCTGCTCAATCGGGTCAAGGCACAGCACCCCGAGGTCGAGGTCATCATGATGACCGCCTTCGCCAACGTCGACGACGCAGTAGCCGCCGTGAAGAACGGCGCCTACGATTTTTTGACCAAGCCTTTCCCGTCCAACGACGTGGTCGCCATGACGATCTCGAAGGCCGCCGAGCGCAAGCAGCTGCTCGATCGCATGGACGTGCTGGAGCAACGGCTCGAGCAGCAAGAGAACTTCGGGGAGCTCATCGGCAATACCGCCGGAATGCGCGAGGTCTATCGACTGGCGCTCGGCGTAGCGCCCACGTCGGCGACGGTGCTGGTTCTCGGCGAAAGCGGCACCGGCAAGGAGCTCATCGCCCGCGCCATTCACCAGCACTCGGGCCGCGCAGGTCCGTTTTTGGCGGTCAACTGCTCTGCCATCCCCAACGATCTCGTGGAGAGCGAGCTCTTCGGTCACGTGCGCGGAGCCTTCACCGGGGCCGTCGCCGCGCGGGTGGGCCTCTTCGAGGCGGCCAACAAGGGCACGGTGTTTCTCGATGAGGTCGGCGATCTACCGCTGCAGTCGCAGGTGAAGCTCTTGCGCGTCCTGCAAGAGGGCGAGATCAAGCGAGTCGGCTCCAACGACACCGTCTCCGTCGACGCGCGGGTCATCGCCGCGACCAACGCCGACCTCAAGAGCAAGATCGCAGCGGGAAAGTTCCGCGAGGATCTTTACTACCGCCTTCACGTGATCGTGATTCACGTGCCCCCGTTGCGGCGGCGCCGGGACGACATTCCGCTGCTCGCCTACCACTTCCTGCGCAAGTACGCGCGTCGGATGAGCCGCGAGGTCGGACGCATCGGTGTCGAGGCCATGCGCCTTTTGCGCGAGCAGAAATGGCCGGGCAACGTGCGCGAGCTCGAGCACGCCATCGAGCACGCGGTGGTGATGGCCAAGGGCGACACCATCGTTCCCGGCGATCTGCCCTCGTACAAGGAGGATCTCGCTCCGCTCTCCGAGGACGACGAAGACTCCATGCCCGCGCCCGATTCGGAGACCGTGCTCTCGGGCCTCGGGCGTCTCACCGATTTGCCCTACTCGCACGCCAAGAAACAGGCGCTCGAGATGTTCGAGCGCGCCTACCTCGAAGCCGTTTTGCGCCGCACCGGCGGAAACGTTTCCGAAGCCGCGCGCCAGGCAGGGCTCGACCGCTCGAACTTTCGACGCGTGCTCAAGAAGGCCGATTTTCGCAAGAAGACGTCGTCCAGCTGAGCCCTGGGCTGTGGCCCGGGACCAGAGTCGTGGGGGTTCTTACTGGGCGGTGCTATTCTGCCGCCCGCATGCGGTTTGGATGGGCCCAACGAGGACTGACGTCGGTGCTGCTACTTGCGGCGCTGACGCGCCTGGGAGCGGCCGCCGATCCCGCGACGACGGCTCTGCCGCTCAACGTACCTCACGGCGCTTCTCTCGCGCGCTGCCTCGATCTGGCCGAGAAGAATCATCCCAACATCTGGGCGGCGCGGGCGCGTTTGCACTACATGCGCGGCCAGCTCGATGAGGCGCACTTTGCGCCGTTCAGCCAGTTCACGGCCACCGGCGGGCTTGGCATCGCGCCCACCGTACGAGGCAACAACATCTATAGCCCGCAGACCGAGGTGTCGCTTTCCGGCAGCATGGGCCTCGCCTGGCGCATCGGCATCGAGGGGGTCGTCCCGCTCTGGACGTTCGGCAAGATGACCAACCTGTGGGACGCCGCCGAGGCGCAAATCAAGGTGGGCGAGGCCGACGTCAACAAGCAGAAGATCCAGGTCCGGATGGACGTGCGCCGTGCCTTCTTCGGTTTGCAGCTTTCGCGCGATTCGGTGGCCCTGCTGGGCGAAGCCAGCAGTCGGCTCGACAAGGGGATCGAGCACCTCGACAAGGAGGTCAAGGCGGGCAACGCCGACGAGATCGATTTGCTCAAGCTCCGAACTTTTCGCTACGAGCTCGACGGCCGCACGGCCGAGGCGCACCGCTACGAAGCCATCGCGCTCTCGTCTCTTCGTTTCTTGACGGGCGAGGGGCCGACGTTCGACATACCGCCCGATCCGTTGCGCGTCGCCAAGCGACAGCTCGGCCCGGTGGCGCAATACCTTCAGGCTGCCCGCGTCAACCGGCCCGACGTCAACATGGTCAAGGCCGGCATCCTCGCACGACAGGCGCAGGTGGCGCTCGCGCAGTCGAAATACCTTCCCGATCTCGGGTTGGGCGTTTCGGCAGCGTGGGCACGCGCCCCCGAGGTTGCCGACCAACTCAATCCCTTCGTCCGCGACGACGCCAACTACCTGCGTTACGGCGCCGCGCTGGTCTTTCGGTGGCAGCTCGATTTCTTGCCCAACGCCGCGCGCGTCGAGCAAGCCAGGGCACAGGTCGAAGAGCTGCGCGAGACCGAACGCTACGCGCTCGGCGGCATCGGGGTCGAGGTCGAGACAGCCTACGCGCAGGTGGTCGACGCCCAGGCGAGGGAGCAGGCCTACGGCGCGGCCCAGCGAACCGCGAAGCAATGGGTGATCGCCGTCCAGCAAGGCATCGAGGTGGGCACCAAGGAGGACGCCGATCTCGTCGACGCCGCCAAGCAATGGGCGCAGCAACGCTTCAACCACCTGACATCGATGATGGACCTCAACGTCGCGTGGTCCAACCTGGCCCTTGCGACCGCGTGGGACGACATCGCCCCCACCGGGATTTAGCTCAGCTGACGAAGCTGCGGGTGTTCGTCTCGTGCTCGTCGAGGAGCTTCTCGATGCTGGCGAGGCCGTTTTCTTCGGCTTCTTGCGCCATGTGCAGGATGATCGCCGCCGAGCCCTTGAGAGCCTCGTAGTAGCGCTGTCGCTCGGTGGAGTGGATGATGGCCGGCTCGTAGCCAGCGCGCATGAGCAACATGTTCATCAGCAAGCGAGCGACCTTGCCGCTGTCCGCCGTGAAGGGGAAGACGCGGACGAGATCGTAGTGAGCGCGCGCCGCGATGCGCAGCGCGTTGCGGCCGCGCTTGGTTTCGGGATCGTTGATCCAGTCGACGATTTGCCGAACCTTGTAAGCGATCTTGTCGGGGGGCGCGTACTCGTGAAAATACAGGCGGTGCTGGGGGATGTCTTTGCGGTACTTGAGTGTCTTGATGTCGCCCTCTTCCGGATGCAGGATGAGGTAGATGCGCTTGACGACATCGAGCGTCACGGGCAGTCGCTTCTTGATCGCAAAGTCACGCACGAACTCGATGGCCTGCTTGTGGCGGCGGATCTCTTCGCACACCGGCTGCAGCGTCGAGTCC
>JBBSDY010000012.1:0-17268 GCA_038240245.1 Polyangiales bacterium | reverse complement strand
GGACTTGTTGGGAGGCACGGTGGGCGTGGTATCGGTGACCCACGGCTGTGATCCCTTGTTCACCGCCGGCACCACATCGGCATTGTGGATGACGGACTCGAGGGGCAAATCTCCCGGCCCCCCTGTATTGCAGGTGAAGGTGACGGTTGCGCGAAAGTTGTCCAACCATTTTGCAAACGCTTGCCCCTTGGCAAACGTTTGGTCGATGACGCCGCAGGCCGGGTAGGGGTTGACGCCGGTCGTGCGCTGCGGGCTCCATTCCGCGGCCGCCTGAAAAAGCGGTGGGCCGTCGGCGAACCACACGTAGTGAAAGTGCGATGCGAAGATACGACCGCCCGCGCCCGCGTAGTCGTACATCGCCTTGTACGCTTGGGGTGTCTTTGCATATTCGGCGCCCTCGCACGACATGATGACGACGTCGTACTTCTTGAGATCGTCGAGCTTGTCCCAGAGCGCGGCGTCGCTTTCCGGAGATCCGGGGAGCGTCGAGGCGACCGGATGCCCCCCGCCCGTCTTGCCGTGAAAGACGTGCACCCGCTTCGCGTCGTCCTGCGCGGAGAACTCGCCGATTTCGACGCCCATCTTGAGCAAGAGGCATTCGAGTGAATCAGCGCCGCCGGTCGAGAGCGCCATCTTGGGGAGATCGCCCTCCATCGCGCTTCGCGGAAGGCGCGATTGATCGGGGGCGAGCACGTTGTCCTTGCATTGATCGACGTGGGCCAGCTTGATCTGGCGACGCCACTTGCCAACCTGGATGACCAGGGGGATGTCGTTGCCGACCGGTACGTTGTCGAGCACGAACTTGCCGTCGGGGCCGGTCAGCGTCGAAGCAATCGGATGCCCCGTGTAGAGATCGCTGCACGTGTTGCACTTGACGCCGTTGTCCTCGAACGGCGTGACCGCCTCGTTCGGCACGTAGACCACGACGTTGTACAAGGGGTTGGTTCCCGCGGGATCGAACACCGTGCCGCTCACGCTGGTCTTCGACCCTGCCGGACATTCGAACTGTTGGCATTGCAAGTTCTTGCATTGCCCACTGCCGATGCCTGTGCCTGTGCTGGCGTCGATGCCCAGAGATCCATTGGTGCCAGCGGTCGAGCCAAGCTCACCGCCAAGTCCCAGGTTGCCGTCTCCGCCGGTTCCCTGCGAGCCACCTTGGTTTCCGAACGTGCCGCGTCCACCCGAGTCGGTGGAGCACGACGCAGCGAAAGCCGCTGCTACAACAAGACAGATAGCCGCCAGACGAGCGTGCGGCGTAGCCGTCGGAACGAAACGACCCATGACGGACCTCCTCGACAGTGCGCAGTCTCATTGTCCGTTGCCGTGAACACTGAAGTCAAGCGGTTGCACTGTTCCATCAAGGATGGACTAGTACCGCTTGAGCGGCGACGAGCGTGGATCCGCTGGCATGCTTGTGATTCGCGCATCACAAGGTGCTAGTTTGTCCGTCTTACTTGGCTTTCTCGGAGGGACATTCACGATGAGCTACTACGAAGCGACCGCCACCACGGACAGCGACCTCTGGCACGTCCAGCTCGCGAGCGGCGAGGTCTGCACCATGACGCTCGACCTGCTCGACGATGCCTTCCAGGACGGCATCATCAACGAGCAAACCTTCGTGTGGCAAGAGGGCAGCCCCGACTGGGTGACGCTGGGTGAGGTGGCAGGACTCGACGCGGTCGACTCCGATGCCGCGGTGCTGATGTCGAGCCACGGTGACTCGCCGTGGCCCTCGACGGTCATCGCGCCGACGTATCCTCCGACCGGCATGGCGCCCCACGCTCTTGCCAATCCGTATTCGTTGACCCCGTACAGCACCGCGCCGGTCGCCGGCGACATCAGCGACATCGACTTCGATCTCGACTCGGTTTCCTTTCGCCCGCGCAGGCGTTCCAAGCTGCGCTGGGTGGTTGCCGCCGCCATCCTCGGCGCCCTCGGTTTCGCCGGCGTGAAGCGCAACGAGCTCGCCGAGAGGTACCGCGTTTACTTGCCACCTTCCGTCATCGCCCGGCTCGCGCCCTTCACCGCGAGCTTGAGGACCGTGCCCACGCCGCCGCCGGTCCAGGTGGCCGCCCCGACGCCGCCGCCCGTCGTCACGGCAGCCCCGATCGCTGCGCCGCCTGCGCCCGCACCGTCGTCGGCGGTGGCCGTCGACACGCGCTTCTCGGACGATCAAAAGAAAGCCTTGCGCGATGCTGACAAGACCCGCACCGAGAAACAAAAGCAAAAACAAAAGACCCGCGTGGCCGCCCCCTCGTCCAACAAGCCCCGGGTGAAGAGCGAGAACCCCTTTCACAAGGGCGGCGAGCAGGGCGACCCGCTGAACGCGAGTCTCTGATTCGCGCGGCTTTCTAGCTCTTCACGTCAAAAGGTCGAGTGGGCCGGTCTTCCACGCGTGCGTGGTCGAGCCGAAGTTCGTGTCGGTGCCACCAAAGATCTGGAGGATCGATGTGTAGAGGTTGTGCAGCGACGTCGTCGTCTGGTAGTCGAGCGTGGCGGCGTTGTTGGCGGGAGCCTTGAGGTTGTAGTTGATCTGCCGGCCGGTCTTGATCTTGCCGCCGGCCTTGCCCGCCAGCAGAATGGGCATGTCGGCGACCGAGTGAACGGCGCCGCAGCTAAACTCCGTCGTCGACATGAGCAGTGTGTTGTCGAGCATGGTGGTGCCATTGCCCTCGGGCGTCGCGGCCAGCCCGGCGAGAAAGCGGGTCACGAGGCCGAGACGCCACTGCCGGTTCTTCAGCTGGGTGTCGTACCAGGCCTGCCACTTGGCACCGTCGGGGCCGGTCTTGCCAACGTCGCGCGACGAGTGGTCGAGCGAGTGGCCGATGTTGTACGCCGCAGGGAACGTCGGGTTGAGGAACAAGGCGTAAAGCCCGCCAATGTTGACTGTGCCAACGTTGGTGAGGCCGCAACGGAACGCGGCGATGAGAATGTCGACCATGGCCGGGCCCGACTTCTCGATGTCGATGGAGTACTGGTCGGCCTTGGGATCGAGTCCGGTGAGGGTTGGCTTGGTGCAGGTGGCCGACACCATGCCCCCGGCGACCTGCTTCTCGAGGCTGCGAATGTGCTCGAGGTGGGCCTCGATGCTTTGCTTGTCGGTCGCGCTCACCCGATTCTCGAATCCAGTGAGGCCCTCACCGACGCCGTCGAGAATGCTCTTCTTGAGGGCGCGGGCGCGCTCGGCAGCGGGATCGGGTTTGGATGCGCCATCGGTGACGTTGGCAAACAGCTTGTCGAACACGGTCTTCGGATTGTAGTCGCCTTCGACCTTCTGGTTGGCCGCGCGATAAAAGGGCGAGCCGTAGTTGTGCGCGGGAACCTCGAGGTTGATCGACGGAAACGTGACCGGATTTTTCTGGGCGAGACGTGTGGCCAGAAGCGCGTCGAGGGACGGGCCGTCGGTCGTGTAGACGTCCTGGCTCGAGTCTCCGGGGTGCGGGGTGAGCGTGACGTTCGCGCACGTCAAGACGGTGGCGTTGGCCCAGCCGTGATCGCCGTTGTAGGGCGACTGCTTGGCGCACGCCTGGTTGTCGATGCCGCGCAAGATGAGGAGCGAATCGATGTACGGCTGAAGCTGCTGGTGAATGGCTCCCAGCTTGAATTCGGCGCCGGGCAGGGGAATCCACGCGTCGACGCCGTTCTGCGCGCCGCTGCCGTCGAACTTCTTGCCACCCTTGTCGGTGGCGCACAGCGTTCCGCCGTGATCGAAGAAGAGCACGAAGCGCTTGGGACCGTCGGCCGCCTGGGCCTGGGCCTTGCCGTGGGTGAGCTCGAGCCAGGGCATGGCAATCGCCACGCCGCCCAAGCCAGCGAGAACCAGTCGTCGGTTGATCGTCTTCATTGCGCCGGCTCCTTGATGAACAGTGCGGCATCGCTCGAGGCGAGCGCGATCACCAGACCCTTGAGGTCATCGTTGGCCTTGAGCTTCGACTGGAGATCGGCCATCAGGCACTTGTCGTCGTCGCTGGCCGTGCGCGCCAGCGCCTTCTCGAACCATTTTTGAATGACGCAGGTCCGCGCGTCGTCGCTGTTGGCCAGAAGCGAGGACAGCTCGACGCCGCTTTGGACAGGGCCCGCGAGATCGGCAGCTTTGAGCGTTGCCTTGGCATCGACATCGACGGTGTAGGGAGCGCCGTCGACGGCTCCCTTCTCCTGGGTTTGCCATGCCCCCATCGCGTCGTAGTTCTCGAGCGTGAAACCGATGGGGTTGATCATCCCGTGACACGACTGGCACGAGCCACCGGCCGTCTTGGCGTCGAGCAGCGAGCGAACGGAGCGAAGCTGGGTCGAGCCGTTGGGGGTGGGAGGCGTGTTGTCGACGTTGGGAGGCGGGGGTGGCAGGTTCTGGCAGAGCGTGTTGCGCATGATGAACACGCCGCGGTGGACGGGCGACTGGTAGTCGGCGCTCGCCTCCGATGCGAGAAAGCCGGCTCGCGTGAAAATCCCGGCGCGCTGGGCCGAATCGAGCGTCACCCAGGCGTACTGGTCGGCGGACGTCGGACCGCTCTTCACACCGTAGAGTGTGGCCAAAGGACCATTGACGTAGGCGTCGGTCGACGTGAGCAGCGCCTTGAATGAGCCGTTTTTCTCGAAGAACGCGTGCTCGTACAGGCTTTCGGTCTCTTGGCGCATCGCATCGCGGAGGCCGGGGGTGTCGTAAGCAAACTTGGTCTTGTTCTTGCCGATCGTTTCGATCGCGGGATGCAGCGTCGTGGCGTCGAGCCCGAGCCACGTCGAAGCGAAGCGGCGCACCATCTGTCGCGCCCTGGGATCGGAGAGCAATCGATCGGCCTGGGTGCGAACGCCGGCGGGCGTGTCGAGCGCGCCGCCACCCGCCGCGGTGCGCAGCGCCTCGTCGGGCATCGTGCTCCACAACAGATAGGAAAGTCGCGACGCGCGCTCGTAGCCGGTCAGGCGGCGCACGTCCGAGGGCAGCGACGCATCGACAACACCGACCTCGTTGATGTAGACGAGCTGAGGCGACTGCAGGATCACCTCGGCGACCGCATCGATGCTCTCGCCAAACGTGATTGCCGGCGTGACGCCGGTGAGCGCGCTCACCTTCGAGTAGACACCCGTCAACCAGGTCTGCTCGTCGGCGTCGAGCGGTCGCCGAAAGGCCATCGCGCCGAACTTGTCGATGAACTTCGCCGCGCACGCCGCATCTTGCGGGCCATTGACGTCACACGGCACGAACGTGCGGTGCGCCTTGAGCGCCACCAGATCGTGAGCGGCCCCGTTGAGCGATGCGACCTCGAGCTCGGTGATGACGTTGTCGGTCGGAGGCTCGAGCTTGGGGTTTGCCATGGGCGCCACCAGCAAATCGCGCGCCGTGTTCGCGTACTCTTCGGGTGAAAGGCGATGCAAGGCCACCGGCGACGCGGGGATCTTTCCCCCGGTGCACGTCAGGTTGCTCGCCGGCCCTGTCCCATTGGGATCACCGGGTGCGCCTAGCCCGCCCGCATTGGGACCCGCTTGGCCATTGTCTCCAGAGATGCCCGGCGCGCCGATGACACCGCTACACCCCGCCAAAAGCAGGGTCGCGAGGGGAAGAAGCTGCACTTTTCTCGGATTGCGGAATTGCCTCATCGCTCACCCTCGAGGAGCCCATCTGCCCACCAACTGGCGGTTGGACTTCGCGCTCTTGTACAAACCAGACGGCACTTCGGGTCATGGCACGAGTCGTTTTTTAGGATCCGCCACCCCTACATTGTGCGACGTTTCATGCCTCGACCTCGAGAGGTTGCATCACGCGCGGTTGGCGCAGCCGCCAGATCCAGCCGTCGTAGAGATAGTGCAGGACCGAGGTCGTGGCGTAATAGGTCACATAGGCCAGCGCAAACCGATGACGGTAGAGAAAGACGTAGCCGAGCAACAACGGAGCTAACACCACGGGCGCCCGTCGCATGCTGCCCAGGAGGAGCGCGGCCACGCTGCCCGTTACTCCGCGGTATTTCTTCTCACCGAACTGGTGGACGAACGCCAGGTACTCGATCGAGTGAGCAACACCGAAGACGAGGTAGCCCACGACGGGCCCGTGTACGACGAAGATGGCGAGCAGCGCGAGCGTCGAGACCGCGAAGATCCACCGCGGCCAGCGGGCCGTCGGGGTGGCGGCCCTCTCGATGCGCCAACATCGCCGCATCGCGAGAGCCCACACGACGAGCGCGACGGCGAGCGCGACTCCCATCGTGGGACCGGCCATGAGCGGTCGAACGATCGCCAGAAGTCGGATGGCCTGGGGCACGCCCTCGAGCGACCGGGCCTGCCACAACGTTGCCGCACACGCGGTGACGGCCACCGAGATCCACAAGAGCCCTTGTCTGCGCGCGCGGCGTCGCGCGACTCGAGCCCTCCGCGAGCGCGGGCCGCGTACACGCGCATCAGACCGTACCGCTGCTGGATCACGTGCCACACGTTCCACGCCGAGAGCACGAGGAACACCGCGGTCAGTGCCGCCGGCACCCGCGACAAGACCGCGCCGCCCACGATGGCGAGCGCCACCACCGGCGCGATGGCGTAGGCGCGCGGCCGCTGGGCAAGCGATTCGCGATCGCCGTACACCAGGACGAGCACGTATTGCCGGTGGACGAAGTTGAGCGCGAGCGCCAGGGCGACGGCTGCGGCAAAGCCTTGATCATCGACGCTGCCCCAGTGGACGGTCCCCCGGGAGGCGATCGCCACCCAGACGTAGAAAGGCAGCCAACCGAACGCAAGCAACCCCACGTCCCAGATGGGGCCCCGCAGCCAGCCGAGGTTCGGCGTCGGCATCGCCTACCAGTACCACGGGCGGGTTCGTTCGGACGACGAGGACGCCCGAGACCTGAGAGGGAGTAGGCCGAGGGCACGGTTTGGGGGAGCTTGACCCTGTGGGAAAAGTGTCGGCGTCCGATCGTCGACACAACATTGAAGCGTGGGCGAAACAGGGCCCTGGCAAGGATGCACCATGGATTGGCTCATGTTCGCTCTCACAGTGCCGATACTGCCTGTCGTTGGCATCTGTGGGACATGGCTCTGGATGCGTCCGGTCGTTCCCGCTCGGGGCACGGGTGGCGTGGTGTGCGACAGCGCGCCGGCCTCCTGCACCCTGTAAACTCTCGCTAGTCCGACCCCATCGGGCAAGATCCGTGGTATCGATCCCGGCGATGGACGAAGGCACCTTTCCGCTTCTTGGGGTCATCGTCGAGGTTCGCGAGCAGGTGTTTCGCATCGCCCGCATGTCCGCCGGCAAGTACGGCGTCGTCCGCGTCTCCGACAACTCGCGCGTTGGCACATTCGCCCATTCGCCCGGTCTTTTGCAGGTGGCGGCCGAAAAAATCGACGTCCCGCTTCTCGCCGAGGTCGCGGCCGCCGCGATGCGCAAGGGAATGTAAGTCTCCTCCCATGTGCGGCCGGTACACCGTCGGTGATCCAAAGAGGTGCATCGCCGAGTTCAGCGTCCTCGAAAAGCAACCGGCGCTCGAGCCGCGGTTCAACATCGCGCCCAGCCAGGGCGTCTGGGTGATTCGAAGGCTCGAGCCGGGCGGCGAGCGACGCCTCGATCTCTTGCGCTGGGGGCTCGTCGTGCCGAGCTCGAAGCGGCCGAGCGGGGTGGTCATGGCACGCTCCGAGTCGATTGCGAGCCGCGAGCCGTTCACGTCGGCGTTTCGATCGAGGCGCTGCCTGCTGGTGGCCGACGGTTTCTACGAGTGGAAGCGGACGACCAAGCAGTCGTTCCCCTATTTCATCCATCGCCCGGGCCATGCGCCGTTCGCGATGGCCGCGATCTGGGAGCCGGCCTTGCCCGTGGAGGGACGCATCGGAATGGACACCTGTGCGGTCATCACCCGCCCCGCGCTTGCGCCGGTCAGCGACGTGCACGGTCGCATGCCCGCGCTGCTTGCCCGCGCTCATCACGAGGCGTGGCTCGATCCAGCCTTCTCGGACGCCGTCGCGCTGAAGGCGATGCTCCGCGACGATCCGGAGATCGAGCTTTTGACCGTGGCGGTGGGTCCGCACGTGAACTCGCCCGCCAACGACGATCCTGGTTGCGCCGCTCCCGTTGCCGAGAGCGAGCGCCATGGAGAGCAGTTCGAGCTGTGGCCGCGCGCCGGAACGCGCGGGTAGCTACTGAGCGACGAGGACGAGAGCGGAGAAGGCCGGGACCTGAACCGAGATTTCCTGGCCCTTGGCGGGCTCGGGCCCGGACTCGACGATACGCTGCCCCACGCCTTCGCCGAGGGCGTAGGTCATGAACGACTTGGCCGCGGCAGGTAGCTTGACGGTCACATTGATGGGCGTCGTGGGATTCTTGTTGATGAGGACGACGTCTTTCTTGCCACCGTTGTCGGTGGCGAAGCTCATCAAGTCTTTGTGGCTGGAGGTGCTCTTCAAGAACTTGCCGCGCACCTTCCCGCCCTTGCCGTCGAAGTTGCCGTAGAGCCGCTGCGCCCAATAGGTGGGCTGCTTGCTATCGCCCTGGTACCAGTTTTGCGCCATGTAGACGTCCTCTTGCATGAAGACGCCGAGCACGGCCGCGCGGATGAGCGCACCGTGGTAGTGGTCCTGGCTTCCGGTCGCGTATTCGTTGAACGCGAGCTTGGTTCCGGGGTACGCCTCTTCGATCATCTTCTTTAGCGCCGGGATGACCGGGTGGAAGGGATCCCAGAGCATCTTGCGGTTGTCGTCGCTTTCGGCGGTCCAGCTCCACTCGACCTTGTAGGTCGGGTCGTACCACTCGCGAACGGCATCGAACTGCTTGGGCGCTGCAACCGGATCGAAGGAGAGGTTCTCGCTGAGACGCGGCCTGTCGCCCTTCGAGTCCTTGCCGTAAGTCTCGGGGTACCAGTGGATGTCGACGACATCGATGAGCCGCTTGCCCGCCTTTTCGGAAGCCGCTTTCACGCCCTTCAAGAACGAGACGAGCTGCGGCTGGTTGCCGTGCGCCTTGCGATCGCGCCATTTGTCGGCCGGCGATACCTTGTCGTAGTGCTTGAAGCCGTCGGGGCCGGGGGGCGTCATGTCGAGGTTGGAGCCCGCGAGCTCGAGCACGCCCCATGCCGCCATACCGATGACCTTGGCGTCGGGATCGACCGATTTCACCATCGAGGCGTACTTGACGTTGAAGTCGATGAGATCGTCGGTGGAGATGCCCTTGGGGACCGCGTCGCGGTGCGAGTCGTGCCAGAGCCCGGGCTCGTTATCCATCGTGTAGAACTTGACGCCCTTGCCCGCCGCCCCTCCGAAGAGCTTCTTGATGTTCTCGACGAGCCCTTTTTGGTATTCGGGCGAGTTGGGGATGAAGGCGAGATTGGGATCGTTGTCCCAGATCTTCTCTTTGCCGCCCGGCTTCAGGCCGTTGCCGCAACCCTGGCCGTCGGTCTTGTCTTGCTCGGGATATTTCGAGGTGGGGTAGCTGCAGTAACGACCGCCCGACGGATGGCCCTTGGCGATGTACGGGCCGGTGGCAATGGAGAAGTTGACGTCGGCGCCGGCTTCGAGCGTGTTCTTGATGAACTTGTAGTAGCCCTTCTCCGTTTCGGGCGTGCCCTCGGGCTTGGAGAAGTCGTCGAGGAAGAACCAGTCGTTGCCCTTGTTGTCGTTGTCGGTCTTCCAGTTGTACGTCGTCGTCGTGTTACCGCCCCAGCGGTTGATCGTCGTGTTCGTTTCCTTGATCGCGTCGGGGCTCATGAAGTTCGAGCCAAACAAGTACGGCGAGATCTGGTGCAGCGGTTTTCCGTCGACCGCCACCGTGGCCGCCTCGGGAGCGCCCGAGGGCACGACGACCTTGGTGCCCTGAGGCGACGACGATTCTTTGGCGTTCGCCGCGACCACGGTGACCCGGTGCTCGCTCTTTGCCGGAAACGCAGCGAGCGGCAGCTTGGCCTCGTGCTTCGACGACTCGACCGTGGCGGCTTCTTTGCCATCGATCGCAACGACGAATTTCTCGATCTTCTCGCCGGGAGTCTTGTCCCAGAGAATGCGGACGCCATCCTTGGCGATCGCAAAGCCGACGTTCTCGACGGGAGTGAGCATCTCCGCGTCGCTGAAGTACACGTTGTCGACGCGCACCCAGAGCGACTCGTTCTCGGGGTATTTCCCGGCGAGATCGAAGTCGACCGTCTTGACCTTCGTCAAATCGACTTTGTCGCCTTCGGCAAACGCCTTCATCGGGATAACGACGCGCGTCCAGTCGGTGCTGAACTTCTTGCCCTCGGCGTAAGTCTTGAGATTCACCTTGCCCGAGGTCTGCCCCTTGTCGTTGGCGGCATCGTGGAGCTTGACGGTGAACTCCATGTCGTTGAGATCGTCGCGAATCGCCTTGACGTACATCACCAGGTACTTGGCCTCGGCGATGTTGACGTTGGCCCACGATGCGTTGAAGGCGAGCCCGGCGCCCGCCCACATGTTGCCGAAGAATTTGTCGTCCTTGGTGGTCGTCCACTTCCACTCGAAGGCGAGGGCCTTGCCGCTGCCGTTGTTCAGGCTGTGAAAGAGAAACCAGTCGGGATGCGCCTTCAGCGAAGCGTCGCCCTTGGTCTTCTTGCCCACGCCGTCTTCACGCAGCGGCAGGATGTTCTTGGCGGGGCCGGTCGTGATCTTCGTGCCGCCCTTGCCGTCTTTGCCGGAGCAGTCGGCCCAGCTGGCGTCGTAGAATGCGGTCGGCGCGCGGTCGGCGCTCTCGCCCTTGGCGGCCGCCGCTTGCTTGGCCTGCATCTCGGCGATGGGGGGCGCGAGGCAGCTCGCTGCGCCGGCGCTGGCGACCAGCACGGCGGGGAAGAGCGACCAAGTGGAACGAGCGATCCAGTTTTGGATATTCATGGTTGCACCTAAGACGTTATTTTATGGTTCTATGCCCTGCGCTCGTGGAACCTGTCTTCCCCGAGCGATCGCCGACCCGTCGGCACACGGACAGTCGCGCTGCTCTAACATGGGTTCCGGCGCATTGGCGAGGATAAAATAGCCGATATGGCGCGCTTCGCCAGCCTTGCGCGGGCTATTCGAATAGGGTTCTAGAACGTTGCTGCGTAGGTCACGTAGCCGCCTCCGGGCAGAGGCGTGGCGGCGGCGCGGGGCGCGTCCTTGCGTGAGCCGAAATAGAAGAGCGCGGCGCCGCTGGCGAGGCCGACTGCGCCGATGACCAGGCCCACGTTGGCCACCGTCTGGAGCGACTTGCCGGAGTCGACATCGCCCGCGTACTTGGGATCGGTGCAGTGCGCGTCGCCGCAAGCGCTCTTGAGCGAGTTGTACTTTCCACGCGCCATGAGGCCGGTCACGCCGAAGATGACGAGACCCGCGCCTCCGACCCCCAGCGCCGTGAACGCGGCGAGCCGCATCGTGGCGCGTGACGACGATGGCTCGGGCAGACGGTCGGGCTTGGCGGCCACTTGCTCTGGCTTGGAAAAAGCGATGGTCACCGTGCGGGTCTCGCCTCCGTCGAGGGTGACCTCGCGGGTGACGGGCGTGAGACCCGTGGCGCTTGCCTCGACGTGGTGACCACCGGGCTCGAGCACCAGTGAGCCGCCGAGATCGCGCTCCGCGATGGGCGCGCCGTCGACGTTGACCACCAGGCCGGGCGGCGTTTCGAGCAGGGTGACGACGAGCTTGCCGACGCGCACGTTGAGGACGGCGAGCTCGGCCTGCGCGGCGTCGCGCGTCTGATCGTACTTCGGATCGCCGTGCAGGCTCGCCTCTTTCACGGTCTGCGCCATCTCTTTGTAGGCTTCGGAGTTCTTGCCGAGCTGTTGCAGGCACAGTCCGACATAGAGGCGCGCGTTGGGGCTCTGGGTGGCCTGGACCAGCTCGCGAAACAGCGGGAGCGCTTCGTCGAACTTACCCGCCTTGTGCAGCTTGATCGCCGCGGCAAACTTGGCTTTGATCGCCGTTTCGTCGGCGGTTGCCCCCGGCACAGCCGAGTTGGGCGCAGCCACCTGCGCCCACGCGGGCGCCAGGCTCGAAGCAACGAGCAAGAGGGCAACGGCTTGGGCCAACGGTCGCGGGATGGGCATCGATCAGAGCTCGGTGGGTCGGAACCCGTGCGAGCCGCCCGCGGATCGGGCGCCAGCATGCGCAGGTATCGCCCCGGGCCGGCGAGGCAGGAGCTTGGGATCGGTCATGGAAGGATCCAGCGCGGGCTTCGCCGCCTGCGCCGAGGTTTCGGGGTTTGCCGGCGGAGCCACAGACGCGGTGACCGATGGTATCGGTGCGGGAGACGGGGCCGGCGGCGCAACGGCCTGGGCCCTGGCGACGGGCGTCGCGATCGGCGCGGGTGCCGGATCCGGCCCTGATCGCAGCGCCATGATCAAGCCCACGACACCGAGCGCGCTCGCGGCCGATCCCACGGCGATCGTCCGGCGGTCGCGCCACCATGGCGTCGAGGGCGGTTGGCTCAGGCCCATTCCGAAGTTGGTGACGCCACCGGGAGCGCTGACCTCTTTTTCGAGCTGCGAGAGCTTGACGTTGAGCCCGAGGGTGCCGTCGGGATCGGGGCGCGAGGGGGGAGGCACCGAGATGATCTTGGAGATCTCGACCTGCTTGAGGAGCTCGGCGCGCTTGTTGAGCGACTCGGCGCCCATACGGGTCACCCATTCGCCTACGATGCGCTGCGACGCGAGCGGCATGGTCTTTTCGATGGCTTCGGCCATCTCGTTGGCCGTCGCGTATCGTTCTTCGGGGTTGGAGCGCAGGCCCTTCATCACGACTTCATCGAGGCCCGGCGGCAGACCGGGCGCAAGGACGCTGGGCGGCGGAAACTTCGCGTTGAGCACTTTGTAGATGCGCTCTTCTTCGGTGGCGCCGCCGAAGAGACGCTTGGTGGTGAGAATTTCCCAGAAGACCACCGAGGCGGCGAAGATGTCGGCACGCCGCGTGAGCGGCTCGCTGCGAATCTGCTCGGGCGCCATGTAAGCCGACTTGCCCTTGACCGTACCGGGACGCGTGTCTTGTCGCGCCTGCATCGCCTTGGCGACGCCGAAGTCGAGCACGCGAGCGACGCCGTCGACACCGACGAGGATGTTTTGCGGGGAGACGTCGCGGTGAACGATACCCAGCCCCTCGCCCTTTTCGTTCTTGGCTTCGTGCGCCGCGTGCAGCCCCTGCAGCGCGCCCACCATGATGGCCCCGCAGATGGCCGCCGGGATCGCCTCCTTCTGCTGTTTGGCCGCCTTGCGCAGAAAGCTCAGGGCTTCTCCCTGCACGTACTCCATCACCAGAAAGAGATCGTTCGGCTGTACGACGACGTCGAGCGTCGGAACGACGTTGGGATGACGGATGCGCGCGGCGAGCCTGGCCTCGTCGATGAACATCCTCTTGAACTCCGGGTCGCGCAAAAGGTGCGGGTGCAGACACTTGGCCGCGACGACGCGCGAGAAGCCAGCGGGACCCGCAAGACGCGCGAGGTGGACGGTAGCCATTCCACCCGCCGCGATCTCCTGGAAGATTGCGTACCGACCAATCTGCTTGATTGGCTTGTTGCTCTCGGGTGCGTCCATCACCGACATGACCCCTACCGTACCAAAAGTACGGTCATGACCAGCTCTTGTCGAACCATTTTTGCTTATACAATTCGCTGGCTTCCTTTGCCTTACATCGTGTGATTCTTAGGGGACTGTATGCCCCGTGTATGCCCCCAGTGTCATCGCGCGCCTGCGACGCGGGGGGCGGCGACGAAGTGATCGCCGAAAGAGGCACCTCGGGGGTTCCCCGACAAGCTCGATCTCGCAAGAGATTTTCGTCATCGCCGGAGTTGGTGGGCGGACGCAAACTATCGGTGACAGGGGAGCATCGAGGCGGTAGAGCAAACCGGGGTTGCCGCGAGCCGGGCGGCCTGTGGGCACTCGGACCGGTTTCCGGGGGCTCGATAGTTGTGGCAGAAGTCACTCATGAGTCCGGAGTCGAGCATGGCGGACGCGCGTGAAGAGGAAGTCGAGCAGCGCAACGAGCCGCTCGACGAGCGTCAAGTACGCGTCGTTTCGTTTCGATACGGAGACAAGTTCGTCTGCCGCGTCGACAACGTCGATCCCGGCACCGTGGTCGCTCGCGGAGAGGGACGGACGCGCGGCGAGGCCGAGAGAGCGGCGTTGCTGCTAGCCAGGCAGCGCTTTGCGCGCAGCAAGCACTTGCAGGACACGTTGACGGAGCTGCACACGCGGGTTGCGTCGCTCGATAGAAGGTTGTCGGAACCGCCCCCCACGCCGAAGGGGTGAGCGGCGGCAACAGGCTCGACGGAGGTGCCTTCCTCGCGGGAGGCCGGAGCCCCCGACGCCTCGGCACCGCTCCCAAAGCCGGCCTCACCCCGATCCATTCTGAGCTGCAACTCCGATGTAGCTACGCGACGCCCCCTGCAACCTAGAAGGCGGTCCTCCCCCCCGCGCAACCAAGTGTGCCGAGGCGAGGCGGGCTCCGGCCTCCCGCGAGGAAGGCACCTCCGGCGGCCGATCCTGATTGCGCGCCCACCCCGCTCCGCGAGCAGCCGAACGTTCGCATCAAAATCCGAGCAGTTTGGCCAAATAGTACCGCAGTACTTCGGTGGTCCCCGCGCCGATGCGCAACAGCCGCTGGTCGCGAAAAGCCCGCGCAATGGCAAAATCCTCGATGTACCCCCACCCCCCGTGCATCTGCAGACAAGTGTCGGTCACCTCGCTCGCCAGATCGCTCGCCACAATTTTTGCCATCGAGATGAGCTTCACGGTGTCGACGGAAAGCTGCTGCTTTTTGACGTAGCGCTCGTCGTTGTAGTGATCGACGCACTTGTAGACGAACGCCTGTGTCATCTCGACCTTGGTGTAGAGGTCGACCAGCTTGTGCTGCCACACCTCGCGCTTGATGAGCGGCTTGCCGAACGCCGTGCGCTCCCGGGCATAGGTCACCGTCGCATCGAGCGTCAGACGCGACGACGCCGTTGCCCCCACCGAGGCAACGAGACGCTCGGTCTGGAAGTTTTGCATCAGGTACATGAAACCCTGGTTCTCGTCACCGAGCAGGTACGCGCGCGGGACCCGAACGCCATCGAAGAAGAGCTCGGCCGTGTCGGAGGCGTGGTTGCCAATCTTCTCGAGCTTCTTACTCACCGAAAAACCGGCGAGCGACGTGGGCACCAAAAAGAACGAGCAGCCGTGCGCGCCGCCAGCGGGATCCGTCTTCACGAGTAGCGTGACGAAGTCGGCGCGCGTGCCGTTGGTGATGAACGTCTTCTGACCGTCGATGACGTAGTCGGAACCATCGCGCCGCGCGGTGGTGCGGATGGCGGCGACATCGGAGCCGGCGCCGGCCTCGGATACGCCGAGCGCAGCCACCTTGTCGCCCCGCAGGGCCGGCTTGAGAAACTCGTCGATTTGCTGCGCCGTGCCGAGATCAGCGATGACCGGGGTCGCCATGTCGCTCTGCACCAGGAGCCCCATCGACACGCCGGCCGAGTGACCGCGCGGGTATTCCTCGGCCTTCACCACGCTAAACCAGTAGTCGCCCCCTCCGCCGCCGTGCTCCTCGGCAAAGTGCGCGCCCAGAATGCCGAGGGCACCCGCCTTACGAAAGAGCTCGCTCGGAAAAAGCCGGTCTTTTTCCCACTGGTCGGCGTGGGGAGCGATCTCCGTTTCGACGAACGCGCGGACCATGGCCCGGAACTGGTCGTGCTCTTCTTGAAAGGGGGCAAACATCGCAAAAACCATGGTAGCAGCCTGCCCCGGGTCGGCCCATCGCGCACCGACGCCAGATCGGCTACCTTCCTCCCCCCATGCGGATGCTCGTCCTGTCGCGCAACGCGTCGCTCTACTCCACGAGCCGCATCGTCCCGCCCACGCGCGAAACACGGTCGTGAACGGTCACCGCGATGCAGGACCCCAGCGCGTAGGTAACCAGCACTGTCTCCGGGTCGTTACTCACCGCACAGTCGGTGATCCCAATTACTTGCGTTACGCTCATGCCGTTCTCCGCTTGTTCGGAGTTCCATTCCCCGTCTTCTGGTAAACGGCCGGCTGGACGTATTGAAGATCGTGACGGATGGAGGTTAAGCTCTCGGCGTGACCTACAAATAGATAGCCCCCTGGCTCCAAACAGGCCCCAAGCCGGTTGACAACATCCTCTTGCGTCTTCTGGTCGAAATAGATCATGACATTCCGGCAAAAAATGACCTGATACGCTGCCGAATTTGGGAACGGGTCCATTAAGTTCACGCGCCGGAATTCGATCTTCGCCGCCAAATCCGGCTTCACCCGGTAGAACCCTTGTGATTTTCCCTGCCCGCGCAGGAAGTAGCGGCTCAGCCACCCGGCAGGCAACCCCGCCACACGCTCGTCACTGTAAATCCCCTTGCGCGCGATGGTCAGCACCCGTGTGGAAATATCGCTCGCCTGGATGCGGACATCGGGCGTCCGCCGGCTTCCCAGTTCGTTGGCAATACTCAACAAAATTGAATAAGGTTCCTCGCCGGTGGAACTGGCCGCGCACCAAATATCCAGCTTCGACCGGTTCAGATAGGCCGGTAACACCGTGCCGGTCAGAAATTGAAAGTGCTGTTGCTCCCGGAGAAAGCTGGTATGGTTGGTGGTCAGCGAATCGATCATCGCGATCAGCGCTTCCCCGGTACTGTCACTGGAAACATGGCGGAAATATTCGTCGAAGGAAGCGAATCCACCGGCGCGAATATGCTTGCCGAGGCGCGAGGAAACCAGCCGCTCCTTCCCCTGGCGCAGATCGAGCCCGAACTTTCGATAGGCCAAGTCCCGAATCAGCTCAAAGTCCCGCTGTTTCAACTCCGGAATTTCTGTGACCATGGTGGTCTCCTTTTCAAACCGGTTCGCTGCGGAACACGCCTTGCATATCGAGAATCAGACCGATTCGGCCATCGCCGAGAATGGCGCCGCCGGCCACACCCGAAACACCCTGAAACATCTTCCCCAGTGTCTTGATCACTACTTCCTGCTTCCCTAACAGTTCATCCACCATCAGGCAAAATGGTCTTCCATCCTGCTCGATCACGATGAAAACCGACTCCTCCGGTTTGGTCGAGCGCGGTTTGACACCGAATCGCTCATACAGCCGGATCACGGGTAGTAAATTGTTCCGGACCATTATCACCTCGGCCCGCCCTTCTACAGTCGACACCATCTCGGGAGTCGGCCGCAGCATTTCCCGCACCGCAAATATCGGAATGATGTATCGCTCGGCTCCAACGCCAACCACTAATCCGTCGATGATGGCCATGGTCAACGGAAGCTTCAGTGAGAAGACAGTTCCCCGCCCCGCGGTTGACTGGATGTCCACACTTCCGCGCAGTTTTTGAATCTGCTT
>JBBSDY010000011.1:0-17518 GCA_038240245.1 Polyangiales bacterium | reverse complement strand
TCGATAAAAAAGGTCACCTTGCCCGCCCCGGTCGCGGAAAACGCGAGCGCGTCGGGATAGGGGCTGGCCGGCACCTTGAAGCTGTCCCAGGGGATCACGACGCGCTGCCATCCCGTGGTCACGGTGATGGGCAACTTGAGCGCCGCGGAAAGCGTGTTGGAGAGGTGCGAGTGAATCGCCACGGTGAGCTTGGCCTGCTCGCCGCCCGCGTCTCCCCGGATCCAGAAGACGAGCATCGTGGGTTGAGCGCCGGCCGAGGGCGCCCACATCCCGGTCCAGTGCAACGTCGAGGAGAGCTGACCCACGGCCCATCCTGCGCCCTTGACGTTCCAGTCGAAGACGGTGGCCTTGCCGTGTCCCGTCATGTCGGGATCGCCGAAGCACTCGTCGAGACAGCCGTTGAAGATCTTGTCCTTGTACGGCAGGACGATGGCCATGTCCGGATCTTTGGGACAGTCGGACGCTGCCATGGGCAGGTAGCCGTTTGCATTGACGACAATCGTGTCGGTGGTGTCGCCGCCGGCCCATGTCGCATTGTTGTATCCGGCCACCGTGTAGCCAGCGCCCGGCGGATTGGTGTTGCCAGTGCCCGCGGTTCCTGCGCCGGCCGTGCCTCCCGAAGAAGCGCCCGCAGCGCCGCCTGTGCCGCCTGTCGTGGTGACCGTGGTCGTCCCGCCCATGGAGGTGGCGCCGCCGGACGCGTCGCTGCCGCCCGAGTTGCTGCTGCCTCCGGACCCGTTGTTGTCGGAGCCGCCCGCGCTGGGTCCGCCCGACGTGCCCGTGGCGGTGATCGGATCGCCATCTTTTGCGGGCGCGGTCGATCCCGAGCACGCCAACACGATCGATGCCGAGCCGGCGAGCATGATCCAACGAAACCGCGCCATCGCCGAGGGCGCATGAAGAGAATAGGCCATGGGCAAAAGATAGAGGACGGGCCGCCCGCCGGTGGTGCACTTTGAACCGTTTTCAGGGGGACTAAACGGACCGCGATGGCACCCGGCCTCGGGTGCCCGCCCTCTGTCGTCAAACCCAACGCAGGTGACGATGTGCGTCATGTCCTCACATGCTGGCTCTGGCGTTGAATTGTTTCACCCTTTTGGTTCATCGGGGCAGGGTTACATGCGCACATTCACCATGCGATTGGGGTCATGGTTGTCCTCGTATGAGCAACCAAAGCTTCATCGGGCCGAAGCGACGTCATCGCGTACCGGCGAGGCTCCTGGTGGGTGCCGCGTTCTGCGCGGGTGCGGCAGCTTGCTCGGGCGAAATTGGCGACGGCGACAAGGGCGGTGGCAATGCCAACGGCGTCGGCGCCATCGCGGCGCCCGGAGGCAACTCCTCGGGATGGTACGAGTCGCTCAAGGCGGCTGACTGCTCGGGTAGTCCGTCGGCTCTTCCCTCGTCGCGCATCTGGCGGCTCTCGGCCGTGCAATGGAAGAACACGGTCGCCACGGCACTCGGCAGCGCCGCGCCCGACGTGAGTGGCTTTCCCCGTGATCCGCTCGATCCCAACTCCGGGTTCAGCAACGACTCGACCGACAACAAGATCACCTTCCAGCTGGCGAGCGCGTACCTCGATACGAGCGAGCAGGTAGCGACCCAGGTCGCGGCCAAGGCGATCGCCGCCTTTCCGTGCCTGGGCACGGCTCCCATCGCAGCATCTTGCGGGCAGACGTTCGTCGCTGACTATGGCAAGCGACTCTTTCGGCGTCCCCTCACCGCCGCCGAGACGGCGCCGTACGCCGACTATTTGAATAGCGAGTCGAAGCTCGATCCGGCGGCAACGGCGGTGGCGACGATTCTGAAGGCGATGATAATGTCGCCCAACTTCGTCTACCGAACCGAGCTCGGCAATAGCCAGCCCGGGCCCGTCGATCTCACGCAGAACGAGATCGCGCAGATGCTGTCCTATACGATCGCCGACGCGCCTCCCGACGATGAGCTTCGCGCGGCAGCCGACATGGGAAAGCTCTCCGATCCGTCGGCACGCGAGACCCAGGGCCTGCGCCTCGCGCAATTGCCCGGCGCCCGCGACAAGCTGGCGACTTTCTGGCGCGAGTACTTGGCGCTCGGTGACGCGCCGACGACGCCCGGCCTCGAGGCCTCGATGTTCGCGGAGGCCGAGACTTTCTTCGACAAGGTGGTGTGGGATCAAAAGGGAAGCTTCGAGGATCTGATGACCGCGCAGTACACGTATTCGGACGCCACGGTGGCGGCTATTTACGGGAGCCCTGGGCCGTCGTCCGATGGCCGTGTCACGCTCGATCCCAAGCAGCGCGCCGGTTTCCTGACGAGCGCCAGCATGCTCGTTCAGACCGCCGCGCCCTCGCAGGCGGCGACCGTCATCCACCGCGGCCTGCTCGTGCGCGAGCGTATCGTCTGCGAGACGCCGCCGCCTCCCCCGCCCGACGTGCAGCGAGATCCCGCGCAGATCGAGCAAGGCGGCACTGACGCGACGGCCAGAGAGAACTACGAGCTCTTCAAGAAGGCCAAGCCCTCGTGCAATGCGTGTCACGCGGCCTTTCAGCCGCTCGGTCTGGCGTTCGAATCGTACGACTCGCTCGGAAAGTTCCGCACCTCTTATCCGAGCGGCAAGCCGGTGATCACGAGCGGGGCGCTCACCGACGCCGGTGACGCCAACGGCGCTTACGACGACGTCGTCGGCATGGCCAAAAAGCTCGGCCAAAGTGAAATTGGCCAGTATTGCTTCACCGAGCAGTTCGCGCAGTTCGCCCTGGGTCGCCCCATGAGCTTCGACCAGGAGTCGTGCACGCTGCGCGGCATGGGCGACTACGTGATCGGCAAAAACGGCCAGGTGTCACAGCTCTTCGTCTCGCTGGCAACGGCGCCGACGGCGTTCCAGAGGTTCCACCAATGAGCAACGACGCATCCAGGGTTCGCTTCTCACGCCGCAACGTGCTCCGCGGTCTTGGCGCCGGAGCCGCGCTGCTGTCTCCCTTCGCAAGCTTGCGCAGCTCGATGGCGCAGACCGCCGCGGCGGGGGGCAACCTGCTCATCTTCTTCACGCCCAACGGACACAAGCGAAGCCTGGTCGCCAACGGCAAGACGACGCTCTGCTTCGACGCCGTCGGCTCGGCATCCGGGATGACCCTCGGCAGCTCGCTGATGCCGCTTCGGCCTTACCAGAGCGACATCGCCGTGGTGAAAGGCCTCTGCCTCAAGACGCCGACTTTCATTGCCAGCCACCAGGACATCTGCCGCATTCTCACTTGCCAGGGCATGCCGGGCGGCAAAGAGACGGACAAGGGGCAGTTCACCGGCTATGGGCCCTCGATTGATCAGTCGATCGGGATGGCGCAAAACCAGCGGCCCATCGTCATCGCCGTCGATCCGTACCGCGATCAGCCCCAGTGGCGAACGTTCTTGAGCTGGCGCGCATCGGGCGTCAACGAGCCCTTCGTCAAGAGCTACCAGACGGTGTTCACCGATCTCTTCGGCAACCTGACGGGCGCAAGCCAGATGCCCGATCAGACGGCGGCGCTCGCGCGCGCGCGGGCCCGCAACCAGGGACTGCTCGACTTCATCAAGAACGACGTCTCGACGTTTCGCTCGCGCGTCAATGGCAACGACAAGGTGCAGCTCGACGCCTACCTCGATTCGCTGCGTTCGGTCGAGCAGAAGGTCGCGCAGATTCAAATCATGCCCATGTGCTCGGCTGATGCTCTCAAGGCGGCCATCAGCGGATTGCCCGCCAAGGCCCCGGTTCAAAACGACGACAAGTCGCCCGATGGTGTGGTCGATCAGATGCAGAAACGCGGCGAGGTGTGGATGGACATGATCGCCACCGCATTTGCGTGTGGATCGCGACGTGTGGCCGTCATCCAGTGGCAGGGCGCCTCCGAGGGCTACGACGTGGGCGCGAATACCGGCTCGCCAAGCCACCACAGCGTCAGTCACTACGGGTTCGGCGCCAGCAGCGGCGATCGCTGGGTGGCCATCGACACTTGGTACGCCAACCGCTTCGCGTACCAGCTCCAGGCGTTAAAAAAGCTGGGCGTTCTCGACAAGACCGTGGTCGTGTGGGTCAGCGAGATCACCGAGGGCCACAACCAGCTCAACATGGTCACCGTGGTCGCCGGCGGCCAGGCGCTCGGCTTCAAGATGGGGCAATACGTTCAGTACCCGATGAAGGGCAACGAGGTCGAAGGCTCGGGCGCCATCGCCATCGGCCAAGATCCCGCCAACCGAAGTCTCAATGACTTGTGGGTCACGGTGCAGCAGTCCGTGGGTGTGCAGCAGAACACCTTCGGCGATCCGAAGTACTGCGCGGGTCCGCTGACCGAGCTACGCTCGGGCTGACTCGGCCCTCGTCGGGGGCGTTCTCGCGGTGTATCTTTTTCGTCGCGATGCCCTTCTTCCCAGCATCTCCCGATCTGCACTCGGTGTCCGTCGCCAACGTGGCCTTCTGGTTTCAGATGGTCGGGGTGGGGATCTCGGTCTACAGCAACACCGGCATCGATCCGATCCACAGTCCTACCGGTGTCGTGGCCTTCGAGCTCGAGCACGGCAAGGAGCAAGAACGGTACGTTCACAACAGCCGGGCGCTGGAGCAGGTTCGGCGGCAAGGCAGCCCGGTGCTCTCCGAGCACGCGGGGTTTTGGGATCTCTTCGTTCCCGTGGGCAAAGGGGCGAGCTTGCGGGCGATCCTCTTGACGGGGCCCTTCTTGCGGACGGTCCCCGGGGTTGTCGAGATCCGCGAGCAATGGCGGCGTCTGACGGGTCATCCGCCCATCGCCTCGGATCCCGAGTTCTCGAAGTACGTCGAGGCAACGTTTTCGACGCCGGTGCTCGACTCGCGCCGACTTCCCATGTTCGAGCGCCTGCTAGGAACGTTTGCGTGTCTGCTCGAGGCGCGCGGCGACCCGGCAGCCCTGCGCGTGGAGGCCCGCGCGCTCGAAAACGGCCTCGCCGTGGCGACTCGCGTCGACAAGATGGGTGAGATCGCCGCCTCGATGATCGGTGAGCGCACCGCGCGCTCGTGGTGGAGTCAGTCCCGAAGGGCCGAGCTCCACGCCCTCGGGGTGCGCCGGATCCCCGATCAGGTCCTGGTCGTCCTGGCGACTGCGCGCGACACGAGAGGCGCGGATCCCGTCGACGGTCTCGTTCGTCGGCACGGCTTTTTGCGGGCGAGCATCGACCTCGGAAAGCAAAGCAACGACCTGGTGTGTGGCAGGCTGGGAGATCGAGGCGTCGTGCTGCTGGCAGCAGGGACGGGCAGCGCCGAGCGCCGAAAGCAACAGCTCGTCGAGCTCGCCGAGCGGGCCATCGGGCTCGCCGATCGACGGTTCGGTTTGCGACTGCACGTGGGAATCGGCCCGGCGGGATCGCGTGCGCCCCTCGCCTTGCAGTTCGAACAGGCGCTGGGCGCCTCGGAGTCCGCACTCTCGCGAGGCCGACGGATCGTGCACACGGACGGCGGTGTGGAACGATCAGCGCCGCTCTCCGATCTGCGCCGCGAGCTCGCTCTGGTGGCGAAGGCGCAGCCAGGTCGACTGACGGCTCTCTTCGATCGCTATGCCGAAACGGTCACCCTTCACACCGGCTACCTGCTCGAGCCCGTGCGCGCGCACCTCGAAGCAGGGTTCGAGCGCGCCTTCGATGGGCTCGTCCCCTCGGCTTCCCTCGCGCCAAAAGGGACGACCGACGTGCTCGTGAGCCTCGGTAGGTGCGCCGGCAAGGCACGAACCGTGGTCGAGCTGGTGGAGGCGTTCCGCACCACCGTCGGGCAGCTCGTCGACGCGACGATGCGTCCCGACCAGGCCCATCGCGATCGGAGTCTTCTTCGGGCCGTCGAATACATCCGCGAGCAGTACACCGACGAGCACCTTTCGCTCGCCCGGGCGGCTCGCGTGGCGGGGTTCGCGCCGGGACACTTCTCGCAATTGCTACAACGTGAGCACGGCATCAAGTTCACCCAATTCGTGCGCGGCCTGCGCATCGAACGGGCTAAACAGCTTCTCATGACGACCGATGTTTCGGTCGACCGCGTCGCTCAACTGTCGGGGTTCGTCGAGACTCACTATTTTCATCGCGTATTTCGCCGGGCGGTCGGCACGACACCGCAACGCTACCGGCATCGGTTTCCGCTTCCGAAAGAGATGCGCAACAGGCGGAAGCAACGCTAGTGGCCGGTCGGTGCTACGGCTCGATGTAGCGCCACAAGCCCGCGCCCCAGTTTCCGCTGACGATGACGTAGTGAGTGCCGTCGAAGGTCGTGGCGGCGCGCTTGGCGCCATTCCACATTTCCGACGGCGCGCTGACCGCGGCCCAACCCGAACCGCTGGCGGCCCCTATGGCGAGCTTCGGCGCACCCGCGTTGTACTGCGCGGTGCCGGTCGCCCAGCCGAAGGAGGCATAGAGGTGGTTCTTGGTTCCGAAGACACCGTTTTCCGAGTCGCCGTAGACCTTCGACCAGGTTGCGCCAGCATCGGTGCTCTTGAAGACGCCCGAGCCAGGAGATGCGCTGTCGCCACCCGCGTAGAGCACGCCGCCACCGGCGTTGAAAACCTGCGCGCATCCGTGCCAGTGCTCGACATCGTTGACCCGTGACCACGCGCCCCCGCCGTTGGTGGTATGCCACATCCCGTCGGTGTTGTTTCCCCACTGCGGGACAGTGATCCATGTCGTTCGGGTCGTCGCGGCGTTGCCCGTATCGACGAAGAAGGGGTAGATGGAGCTTCCGCGAACGGGGCCTGTTCGGTTGGTCCATGTGACGCCGCCATCGACGGACTCCGCGACGCCAGCGCCGTGGAATCCCATGAGCATGTGCTGGCTGTCGTAGGGATCGACGTCGAGCGCGTAGACGTCATTGCCGAGACCGGCCGCGGTGACATCGATGTACGGCCAGTTGACGCCGCCGTCGGTGGATTTGTAGAGTCCAGGCTTCGAGCCATAGCCATCCACGGTAAAAAGCACGGGAGGCGTGGACGGATTGCGTGCCTGGCTCGATGCGATTGCAGCGGTCCACATGCGCCCCTGGTCGAGTATCGATGCGTTGGTCCCCGTGCTCACCTTCGCCCATGTCAGACCGTAGTCGGTCGACTTCCAGACGCCGTTGTAGCAAGTGAATGCATAAAAATCGCCCGGCCGCGCCGGATCCGCGAGCACGTCCTGAATGCCGAAATTGGCCGCGGCATAGGGATAATTCACGTCGAGGTTGATGCCCTGGGGGGTGACCTTTTGCCAGACGCCCACTTGTCCGCTCGCCGGACCGGCGTCGCTCATCGAGAACCCGCCGGCCCCTGCGCCGCCACTCTTGCCGGCGCCGCCGCCGGTGCTGGAGCTGCCGCCCGTACCGTTGCTACCGCCCGCACCGTTGCTGCCGCCCCTACCGTTGCTGCCGCCCGCGGCGTTGCTGCCGCTCGCGCCGGTGCTGCCGCTCGCGCCGGTGCTGCCGCTCGTGCCAGTGCTGCCATTCGCGCCCTTGCTGCCGCTCGCGCCGGTGCTGCCCGCAGCACCGGAGCTGGTGCCCGCGCCGGGGTTGGTTGGGTCGGAGGAGTCTCCGCCGCTGTAACCCGGTGCGCCTTGGGGCGCGTCGTCTCCGCTAGACGAAGCGCAACCGTGTGCGCAGAGGATGGCGACGCAAAAAGCGAAAGCTCGCATGGGGCTCCTTTGAAATCAGAGCGCTCTAAACGTCTCCGATGTTTCACAGCCTAGGCGCGCGAGCGATGGCTATTTGTATCTTTTTCGATGTGATCGTGTGTACGTTGCGATGAACCCCTGCGTCGCCGGAGGCTGCGAGCCGCAAACCGAGCGGACCCCGCTCCGCTGTGCGGTGTCGATCGTCGCGGCGACGTACGCTGGGTGATGCGGCTGCGACGAGCCTACCAGCCGTTGCCAGTGACACTCACCCAGTACTTGTGCCGACGTTACGCCGCCAGATCTTGCGCCAGGTGGCTTAGCACCCGGGCAGGATCGTGGGTGACGATGCTCCCATGCGACACGATGATGCGATTCAGATCGCTCATCGCTGCCCAGGCTTGGAGCTGGGCGCGCACGGCGCCCTTGTCCTTGATTTCCCGTCGCTCGACGACGAAAGGAATACGTGGCTCGATCCCGGTCATCCCCATGACCTTGAACATCCAACCGACGAATCCCGGACGAGAACGCACGTTCCAGATGAGATCGTTTACGTAGGTGAGAGCAAGGGCCGTGCCCGCGCCGCTTCTGCGTCAGGCGCGGAGATCCGACTCACGCTCCACGGCCCGATGGTAAGGTGCCCGCAATGGCCTGGGTCAAGGTGCCCCCTGAAAACCACCCCCTCTTTCACGCGGCCCTGCCGAAGGACTCGCGTGTCGAGACCATGAAGATGTTCGGAGGCGTGGCGGCCAAGGTCAACGGCCACATCTTCGCCGGCCTGTTCGGCCGATCCACGATGATATGGTTGCCCGAAGGCGAGAGGGCCGCGGCGCTCGCGCTCGAAGGTGCAGCGCCCTTCGATCCCATGGGCGATGGCCGAGCCCGGAGCGACAAGATCATGTTGCCCGAGCGCCTCATGGCGAATCCGGCCGAGCTTCGTCGCTGGATCGCGCGCGCATTCAAGGGTGCCGCCGCGCTACCGCCGAAGCCTGCCAAGGCCACGCCCACGAGAAAGGCGCGATGAAGACATCTTGCCTGGGTTCTGGCGGTATTCGAGCGGCGTGACGCCGAGTGTCCGCCGAAACACGCGACAAAAATACTGCGGGGTGTTGAAGCCCGAGAGCTCGGAGATGCGTGTGACGTTGATCTCGCTGCTCGACAGAAGCTGCCTCGCGCGCTCGATGCGCAACCCACGCACGTACTGCTCGAAGGGCATTTCTTCGCGCTTGATGAATAGCTTCGAAAAGTGGCTCGCCGTAAATCCCGCCACCTTCGCCACGCGCTCGAGCCGCAGAGGCTCGGTGTAGTGCTGATGAATGTACTCGACGGCAACACGCAAGCTGCGATCCTGACGCGCTGCGACGGGCCGCTCCACCGCCGCCACGACGTCTTGCACCGCCCGCCGGTACGCCGAGAAAAGCTCGCCGATCGTGCGCGCTTCATGGGCGGCCCGATCGAGCGTATCCGAGAGCGCGCTCAGGCTCTTCTTGTCGAGGGCGCCGCGGCTGGCGAGAGGCGCGGTCAGACGCTCGAAACCTGCTTCGAGGTGTCCAAGAGCCGCGTCCATGCGGTATCCGCAGTGCGCCGCCACCGCCTCGAGGTAGCGATCGAAACGCGCGCCAAGCCGCTCGGGATGCCCCTCGGCCTCGGCGCTGAGCTCGTCTCTCAGCTGGCGCAGGGGCAGGGTCGAGCGGCGCGATCCCGAGTCGGCGAAGACGATGGACGTACGCTGGGCCAATGCAGACTCCGCGGCCTCGAGCGCAGCCTGGTAGCTGCGACTGAGCGGAACCGATCCCGGGGCAACGCTGGCCCCGAAGTGCAACGACAGGCCGAAGCGCTGACGCGCCAGCGTTCGAGCTCGTTCGGCGAGATCGAGCAGTTTCTGCTTCTTCCTTTCGGCAGTCCCCTTTGCGCCCGAAAGAAAGACCACTCCATGCTCGCCCACCCGGCCCGCGATGACATCGCCCATCGAGCGCGCAAGCTCGAAGGCGCCTCGCTGAAATGCATCGCGACGAACGGTCTCCTCGACGGGATCGAGCTCTGGCTTGCGGTTGGTGGACAGACCGACCATCACGTGATCGGCAACGCGCGAGAGCCCGAGAACGCCAAGCTGGTAGGCATGGCTCGCGCTGTGCCAAGTTCTCTGTGATCGGTCGTCGACCATCATTCGCACCGCCTCGCCCGTGCGCTCGAAGAGACGAACCTGTCCCAGGTCGAGGGCGAGGGCCTCGGCCTGGTTGGCAAGATCGGCGGCGTCGCCTTCGCCAGACATCAACCGCGCAAGGCAACCGAGAAACTTCTCGAAGGTGAGCGCCTTGCCACCTTCGAGGACGAGCATCGCAAGGTTGGCGGCGAGGTACGATGCAAACTCCGGATCAGCCATGTGACCCTGACGTCCGCTGAGCCAACGCCAGCAATTCAGAATCTCGGCACCGGTGGGGCGCGAGGTGAAGAAGGGACCCGCCACCAGGACCGCCACCACCTTCCCACCGGCCACGATGGGTGCATAGAGGTCCGAGTGCCCGCCGTGCTCGCCTCGGATCGTCTTTCGTCGCGTGCAGGCCAGCGCCAACTGCCGCCCGTTGTAGAGATCTCGCTCGGTATCGACGCTGTGCTCGGCTTCGAAAGATTGCAGCGTGGGTTCCGAGTGAATCGACCACCATTCGGGGCCGTGCTCCCACACGGCCCCAGAGATGCGAAGATCCCGGAAGGCATAGAGCACCAGCGGTGCGAGCAGCGCGTGGCCGAATCCGGCTGTGGCAGTGTGGCGTCGAAGGCGCGTTTTCGGATCGTACTGGCTATTCCACTGATGCACGCGAACGCCTCGTCACCCCGCCGCTGCTCATGTTCGTCCTTCGTTGGCAAGCGGCATCAGGAGGCCGTTGAGATCGTCCTCGGAGATGGGAGCACCTTGGCCCTGGTGTCCGATGATGGCCTCGGCCAAATTGCGCTTCTTGCGCTGGAGCGCCAGCATGCGTTCTTCGACGCTGCCCGCCACGATCAAGCTATAGACGAACACTGGGCGCGTCTGACCAATGCGATAGGCACGGTCGGTGGCTTGCGCCTGGGCAGCGGGATTCCACCAGGGATCGTAGTGGATGACGGTGTCGGCGCTGGTGAGGTTGAGGCCGGTGCCGCCGGCCTTCAGACTGATCAAGAAGACATCTGCCTTGCCCTCGGAAAACTGATCGATGGGCTTCTGACGACGCACCGTCGAGCCGGTGAGAACGACGTGCTCGATGCGACGCTCGTGCATTCCGTCCGACAGAAGCGCGAGCATCCGTGTAAATTGCGAAAAGACGAGAACCCTGCGACCTTCTCCGAGCTGCTTGGTCAAGAGCTCGAAAAACATCTGGTACTTCGCCGAGGTTCGAACCTTCCTGGCCGACTCGACCGACAACAGACGTGGATCGCAGCACACCTGACGAAGCTTCATCAGCGCATCGAGTATGGGAATGGTCGATCGCGTGAGCCCCATTTTCTGGATGGCGCGGCGCACCTGGGAGTGTGCGGCGATGCGAATGCTCTCGTAGAGCTCGCGCTGATCGCCGAGCAGCTCGACCGGACGGACGAGCTCGGTCTTGGGTGGAAGGTCGCGAGCTACTTGCTCTTTCATGCGCCGCAGCATGAAGGGGGCGACGCGAGCCCGCAGTGCCGCCAGCTCGTCGGCGCTGTCTTCGGGATCGAGCGCGCGAAAGCGGGCCCGAAAGCGCTCGGCGTTGCCCAGTAGCCCGGGCATCAAGAACTCGAAGATTGACCACAGCTCGTCGAGGCTGTTTTCAATCGGCGTTCCGGTCAAGCACAGTCGATGCTCTGCTCGAAGCGAGCCGGCGGCTCGCGTGACCAGGCTGCGCCGATTTTTGATGACCTGCGCTTCGTCGAGTACCACGTAGTAAAATTCCCGAGCTTCGAACGAGCTCAGGTCTCGCAGCAGAACGGGATAGGTCGTGAGCACAACGTCGGCGGCGAATGCCGAAGCGAACAGCGCGCGTCGCTTTGGTCCATGGAGCGTGGACACCACGAGCGAAGGACCGAACTTCGCAAGCTCCCGCTGCCAGTTTCCGATCAGGCTCGTGGGCATTACCAAGAGGCTCGGCTTGCCGAGGCGCCCGGCGTTCTTCTCGCCCACCAGAAGGGCGATGGTCTGCAGCGTCTTTCCGAGACCCATGTCGTCGGCCAGTACCCCGGCGGCCCCGAGGACTCGCAACCGTTGTAGCCACGCCAAGCCCTCGGCCTGGTAAGGGCGAAGCGTCGCCATGACGCCCGCCGGACGGGCTTCGACCTCGTCGAGCGCCAGCGCGGTCAGTGCCTTTCCGCGCTCTCTGATTTGCGACGGCCCCGCGCGCCGCAGCGGCCTGCCGCCTTCGCTGATCGCTTCTTCGAGCCTGGCCAGCGAGCCCGCCTGCAGCGACTGAAACCTGAGCACGCCCATCGCCAGGCGCTCGCCGCGATAGAGCTCGATCAAGACCTCGAGGACCTTCATCATTCGGTCGGGCGGAAGCGTGATGTAGCGGTTCTCGTCGATGCGAACCGCGCGGAACCTGGCGGGCACGCGACGAAGCGCGTTGAGGCTAGATGCACCCTTGAATTCGTCGAGCAAGTCGAGAAGCGCCGGCAGCAGGTTCACCCGCCGCCCGTCGATTTCGACACCCAGCTCGAGACCGAACCAGTCGGGTTGGTCGCCAGCATACACATGCGAATACCACGGCGGGTCCCCGTCGATGATCTGGTACGGGTAGGCTGCTTCGATCTCGACGCGGAACCCGAGCGACCGAAGCTGGGGAACGGCATAGGCGGTGAACGAGCACCACGCGTGCACATTGCCATCGAGCTGAACCAGGTAGTCCGCTTGCGAGCCAGGCGGCGGGGTAAACGCGTCGAGGCACGCGAGCTCGACCGCGCCGAAGCTCTCGAGAAGGCGGCGAGCCCGATTCTCTCCGGGCTGATCGCGTGCCACCATCGCCAGCGAGCCACCATCGGACACGAAGAACTGCCTTCGCTCGTCGGATGACTGGACGCACGTGCCTTCGTAGTCGAATGACAGCTCGACAACGGGCAACTCGGCCTCTTCGTAGTGAGGCGCCAGCGGATCGCCGGAAAGCAGAATTCGCTCGGTGTGCAGACGAATGGCCGGAACGAATACGGGTGACGCAACGGTTGCGGTCGAGAGCTGCTCTCCAGGCACCCTCCTTACTTAGCTCTACTGCTGCAGATTTCTCCCTACCAGATCGATCATCGAAGTCGCGAAGCCCACTCGAACTGACCGCACAGGCTGAATTTGTGGTGCGACGAAGTGGGGCTGGCGAGGCGTGGCGGCTGAACCAGGGCGAAAGTGGGTTATTCCGACGGCCTCGCCGTAACTTACGTTGGGGCGGCGCCAAGTCTGCTGATCGTGATCTGCTCCTGCCAAGACTCCAGCAGTAGTGTTAGATCAACTGAGGCTTTCGATCCAATGGTCCAGGGCTACGAGTAGCAGGATCTACGGACTGGATCCGAGCCGCGATACCAGCTGGCGAAGGTCGGCCGCAGATACGTCCGATACTGCCACGTATCCGAGATCGCCCGTCTTCCACAGCACGACGTTGAACCCACGAGACGATTCGACGTATGCCTGAACGCCACCTATGGTTTCGCGGGGCTGAACTGGCCATGGTAGCCCTTGTGCTTGCATCACGAAGAGCGATATCGCGTGAAGACGATGTTTGTAGATGAAAGCCGCGGCCTTGCGATCAACGAAAAGAGCAATGGCGCCGCCCTGCAAAGGAAACTCTTCATCGCCCTCGAACGACACGATCGGAGCAAAATCGAGCTTGCCCGAAAACCACGGCTTTACCTGATGAATGCCGCCGCTTGCAATCTCGAGCGGGCGCTCGGCGTAGAGAAGACGCAGGTGATCGCCAACTCCTTCGGCAACCAACCGCTCCACCTGTAGGGGAGCGGAACGGGAAGGGCTCATCGACAGCAACATGACGAGCGCCACCGAGGCCACGGCAGCTGCGGTGAGCCACCCCCCATAAGTTGCAATCGGATGCCACCCGTCACGTCCAGCGGGCTTTGGCCCGCGCGGCCGCGAACCGCCTTCGACATCGATAACCCCGCCGTATTCCACTCCGAGCGTCGACGCGAGACGTTCTTTGAGCAGGGCCGATGGCACATACCGCGGCAGGCGCATGAGGACTTCATCGAGTCGCCCTTCGGCTTCGGCAAGGCGAGAACAATCCTGACACTGCGTAAGGTGTTGCCTAAGCTCCTGCTCGCGATCGCTACTCTGTCGGCCACGGCGAAGCTCGCGCAGCCCGAGTCGAGCGTTTTTGCAGTCGAGGGGGGTCATCGTGTGTAGTCCTTCAATTGGGCGCGCAGCGCATGGCGCGCGCGAAACAAGCGTGACTTGACGGTGTTCGTCGGGCATCCCGCGACGCTCGCGATATCGTCTTCGCTCCAACCCTCGAGATCGAGCAAGATGACGAGGCGGGACGGCTCAGAAAGCGACTGGAGCGCCCGTTCGATCTCGCTTGCCACGATCCCCCGCAGGCTATCGAGCTCGAAATCGTCGCGCAACATGGGCAAGCTCGCCTCGTCTTCGACGGATTCAGAGGCGAGCTCCCTCGCCTGCCGGCGATAGCCGTCGATGAAGGCGTTGCGCAAGATGCGATATAGCCACGCTCTCACGTTCGAGCTCGGTTCGAACTGGTCGCTATTGGTGAGGGCTCGTGCGCACGTTTCCTGGACCAGGTCCTCGGCCTCGGTGTCGCGACCCGAAAGATGACGAGCAAAGTTGTAGAGCGAATCGAGGTGGCGAAGCAACTCGGAGGCGAGGCTTACCCGGGCGTCGTTCGACGCAACGGGACGCAGCTTCGAGCCGGAGGGAGCGGGCTTCACACGACGCAGATGGGTCGGAACGATAGCATGCCTCATTGATCGAAGAGGTCGTCTCGGGCTCTCATGTCTTCACCTCGAGCTCGTGCATCGCTGGCGTTGGCTGCTCGCGATGGAAATCTACGCTGCGATACCCCAGCCCCTGGTTCGGATGCTCTGGATCCCAGGGAAGTGGCGACTTCTTCGGTACGGATCCCGGCGCCGGGAGCGGGAAGATGAGCGATTTCGCCGAATGATGCCTGATCGCGCCGGTCATCTTGTGGTGCTCCTGGTGGATGTGGCCATAGAAAACGGTCACGCTCGGATACTTCGCCAAGATGGCGATCGCCTGCGACCCGTCGCTCGTGGCCCAATCCCAGGCAGGGAACAGATCGAAGAGAGGGCGATGAGCGAATACCACGATGGGCGTCGCAGGCTCGTAGGTCGCCAGATCGCTGGCAAGCCAAGTGAGCTGACCCGCTCCGAGCCCAGAGCCCGCGTCGCTGGCATTGTCGAGGATGACGAAGTGGACTCCCTTGTGATCGAACGAGTACGGCACGCCGCGAAATTGCTCCTTGAAGGCCGCGCCCGCATCTTTCGAGGCATCGTGTTCGCCCGGAAGAAAATGAAGATCTTTCGCGGCAAGACCGCCAACGATCTCTCGAAATTCTCGCAGACGCTGGCGCCGGAGCGCAGGATCATCGGTCATATGCGTGAGGTCGCCGGTGAAAACCACAAAGTCGGGTTTGATGGACGAAGCGTTGATCGTTGCGACCGTATCTTTCAAGGTCATTGCAGCATGTGGATTGGCCGAACCCGAGTAGCCCCAGTGGGTATCGGAGAGCTGCAGAAAGACGAAGTCTTCGCGGACTCCGGCTGATTTCGTTCCGCTGGGTGCGGCGGCTGCTGGGGCGGGAGATCTCGCCGAGGCGGTTTGGCTGCCTCCACAACCGAAGCCTAAAAGGCCGGAGGCGAATACGACGCTCCCAAGCTCGGCAAGGATGAGAATGTCACGACGTTCGATTGCATGTTTCATGGTGCCTCCGGGTGAACAACGAGGAGGCCACCGCAAAGTTCCATTGCATATTCGCACCCGGGTCGGAGGAGGCTCCGGCCGCAATCAGAGCCACCCCGCGGTCGCGGAGCGAATCAGGGAGCCCTCGCGCACCGCGCGCCGACACTGATGTCGTGGTCCGACGGAGCATCGTTGCCGCGGAACGATGCGGTCTGGAGCGCCTCGCCGTCGAAAACGCTACCACCCCGGATGACCCGGCCGGTTCCCGCCGTCAGATCCGCGCAATCCTTGCAAGGGTTCGTGTAGGGCCTGGCGTACCAGTCCTGCGTCCATTCCCAGACGTTTCCGGCCAAATTCGATTGGCCAAATCTTCCATCCCCCTTCGGCGACTCTGATCCGACAGCGTTGGTGGCTCCGATCCCGGGCGCCACGCAATAGTCCGCTCCGTTGGCACGCCCGGAATAGTTCGCGTAGCTGCAATCGGGAGCTTCGCTTCCCCACGGGTTCACGCGTTGCTCCGTTCCGCCCGAGGCCGCGTAGTTCCACTCCGACTCGGTTGGAAGTCGGCCACCGTCCCAGATGCAGAATGCTTCTGCCTCGTACCAGTCGAGGCAATTGATGGGCCGGCTTTCCGCGCCCGCGGAGCCGGCGCTGTCCGTCCAGGTCTGCTGTGGTGCGCCGCATTTGAGCCCCGCGATCAGCGTATTGGCATCAACTGCAAGGTTCGCGGTCCACGCGGTGGTCCAGCCCGTGTCCGACGGATTGTTGGGGTTGGCTCCGGCTCCTTTTGCAATCATCGTTGGCGAATACGCCGCAACGAATCTCCGAAAGCGGCCCACCGTGATTTCGTAAGCATCGAGGCGAAAATCGCTGACCTTGGCTGGGAATGCCTTGCTCACGAAGGTCACGCCATCGTAGCTGCGGTAGAACGTTGCCGTCGTGGTGCCGGTCACGAGGGGTGACGCGCAGCAGTCCCGGTTGCCCTCTGCTCCGCACGTCTGGGCGAGCCCAGCGCAGCTCGGATGGGTGCACTCACCAGACACGCCCACGCCGTTGCTGCAGGCAAGAGCGGCGTCGCCTGCTGCGTCCGCTTCATCGTTCGTTCCTGCACTGCCCGCAGCTCCGCTCGCGCCGTCGAGGTGCGCGTCGCCACCCGCGCCACCCGATTGTAGGCTGCCGCCCGTCCCGGCCATCGCCCCATGGCCGCTGTCATCACGGGTTTCCGCATTGTCGTCACCCGTTTCGCTGATGCCACCGCCAGGGCTCGCGTCAGGTCCGCTCCGTCCGCCACATGCGGCAAGGACGAGCGCGGCCACGGTGAACGAAGACGCAAGGCGCATCATCGGCGGCGAATCGAGAGCACGCGGTGTCCGACCCAAATTCCGACCAACCCGAGCAGCACGACGGGAAGCGCGTGCCCTAGAAGAACGTGACGCAGATCGCCCACGGGGCACCAGAGGTCGACCATCACCGCTGCGTACATTCCCGCGGCGATTCCGAGGGCCGCGCCTCCGCTTCGAGGATGTGCGGGATCGCTCGAGCGACGCACGACGGCGAGCGCAAGAAGCGGACAGAGCGCCAGGGTGAGCGTCAGCCCAAAGCAGCGCGCCCCCGGACGGCTGGCCCAGGGCGCCGCCATACCCTCGAACTGCATGCTCCAGACCTCTTTCCAGAGGACCCAGAGCACAGGCATCGCGGCGGCTCCCGAAAGGAGCCAGACGCGTGCACGCCCCAGGGCTTGACCACCTCGCCCGAAGGCGATCCATGCCGCGGCGAGCGCCAGCGCGATACCCCCTCCCGTCGTTCCCAGCACGAGCGGCAGCGGACGCGGCCCCTGGCGCACACCGCCCACGAGGACGAGCTCGGCGACCGGCGCGGCGATCGCCACCGCCAGGATGATCGCGCTTCGGCGAGCGAACTGCGCGCGCGTCGGCGCGGGCTGCTGCTGCACGGCCTGAAAGATGCGAGCTTTGAGTTGGTTCGGTTGCATGCTCATTCGTCCGCTAGTCACCCTCGAAATCGGCCTTGTCGTTCATCGCGATCCGTAGC
>JBBSDY010000010.1:0-18284 GCA_038240245.1 Polyangiales bacterium | reverse complement strand
CATCATCTCTCGCAACGCGGCCCCCAAGTACACCGACACGCTCATCAAGCTGGTGAAGGACCCCAGCATCGACGTCGCCCGCGAGGCGGCCACCGGGCTCGGCAAGATCGCCGACGCCAAGGCGCGCGGCCCGCTCCTCGACGCCCTCGCCCACGCCGACAAGGACAACCGCCAAAAGTTTCTCGAGGCGCTGCGCGACGGCATCGGCGGCGAAGGCCTCGTCATCGCTCTCGGCAGCGTGTCCAAGGACAAGGTCGAGACCACCTGGCACCAGAACAAGCAGCTCTTCGACATGCTGCGCAAGATCGCCGACCCCCGGCAGTCCAACGCGCTCGTGCAATACATCGGCACCAAGCCGCACATCCACTGGGAGACCGAGGCCGCGCTGCGGCTCGCCGAGGTGGGCGATCTTCGCGCCGTACCGTATCTCGCCGGCCGGATGCGCCTCGATCCGCTCAAGGTCTACTCCGACTCGAACGACTACGAGCGCATGCAAAAGCGCGACGACAACGCTCGCGTGGTCGCGGCGCGCATGCTCGCCGATCTGGCCATCGTCCACCCCGAGGCTATCGCCGACATTCGCGCCAAGGCCGAGGACGCGATGATCTTCTGGCTGCACGACAAGCCCGAGCCGCACGCCAACGGCCTGCGCTTTCTCGCCGCCGTAGGCTCGACGAAAGACATCGATGCCATGCGCAAGTGGTCCAATCCGAGCGTTGGCCTGCCCAAGGAAGGCCAGCAACCGCCGCTGCCGCGCGAGTGGGAGATCGCCCAGAGCGCGCTGCGCTACGTCGGCTGGTTGAAGGATCAGCCGAGCTGGGGCGTCCTCGAGAAGGACTTCAGTCGCCGCGACAAGAAGACCGACCTCACCATGGACTCGATGATGGGCGGTGGGCTTGCTCTTCTCGGCATGACCGTGCGCGCCATCAACGTCGGCGCGTCCGACGGGTTCGCACAGTGGGGCGATCCCAAGGCGTATCCCATCCTGACCAAGTTCATCGAGGACGAGCAAGAGAACGAGCAGGGACGCATCGAGGCGTGCTTCGCGCTCTCCTGGGTCTCGACCGACGACAACATGTCCGACATCGTCAAGAGGATCGAGAAGTTCAAGGGCAAGGAGCCGAAGAAGCAGTTCATTCGCGGCTGCTACCTCGAGGCTCTCTTGCACCGGCCGGTTCCCGGGACGGCCGCCGGCCTCGTCGAGATGATCGACAAGGACACCGACGTCGAGGTTCGCCACCAGATCGCGCGCGCGATCGGGTTCGCCGGGTTCGACGACAAGGTCCAGGCGACGCTCTTCAAGAAGATGGAAGACGTCGACATGCGCAACGACGCGGCGCTCGCGCTCATTCTCGGCGGCACCATCGACGCGGCCACCAAGACCGTTGCCATGTACGCCGACTACCCGAAGGAGACGCTCGACGAGCTGAAGGACGTCTACTACCGGTCCTTCGGGTACTGGTCGGACGACGACTTCGTCAAGGGTCGCCTCTACAAGTGGGTCGACACGGCCGAGGCAATCGCCCGCATCAAGGTCAAGGATACCCTGCAGGACTGGACGCGGCTGCGCCTCCAAGCCCAGTTCGAGAACCTCGACTTCGACAACGGTCCTCACTCGATGACCCGCGTCGTTTTGCGCTACCGCATCATGGAAGACGCGAAAAAGGGCGACGGCGCCAAGAAGAAGCTCGCCATTCAGACGCTCAAGTTCATGAAGGAGCAAGGCTCGCTCATGGCCCTGCGCGACGAACCGGGCGAAACCGGCCAGCTCGCCAGCAAGGCCTTCTTCGAGTTCATGAACCCCAAGATCGTCGTCGGTGAGAACATCCCGTCCGCCAAGGAACCGTCGGCGGGCGGCGCGATCCCAGTCAGGCAGTGATTCGCGCGCGGCTGGCGCTCGCTGCGGTCCTTCTCTGCTCGGCTTGCCGAAAACCGCTTCCGCCCAAGCCCGCTTCGGTTTCGGCCGCGGCGGGCAGGGACGATTTCGTGGGAGAGGCGATCGACACCCAGGGAATTGCTCTGCCCGCGACCTGCACGTCCACCGGCCCCGAGATCTGCTTCGATGCAACGGACAACAACTGCAACGGTGTGATCGACGAGGGGTGCGGGGTCGGCACCGGTCCCTTGCAGTTCGAGATCGCCTGGCCCGAGGGGTCCGATGTCGATCTCAAGGTCAGCTACTACCGAAAAAAGGGCGAGACCGTCGAGCGACCCCTGGCCGAGCTCACCAAGGACAAGGAGTGCGGCAGGCCGCAGAACAACTGCCACGGCCAGAACATCGAGAACGTCTTTTTCGCGGGCGATCGACCGCCAGCCGGAATCTACGTGGTCGAGATCAAGCTCGATACGCCCGAGGACGTGCGAGCCGCCGTTCACGTGCGGTTTGGCGCACGTCTGGGATCACGGACCATCGCCTTTCCCGACGTCGAGCTTTTGCCATCGAAACAGCCGCCTGCTGCGATGGGCCCGCCGGGCGGTCCGTCGCGGGAGCTGACGTTCGAGATCAGGTAGCAGGGGCCCCGCGGTCAGCGCTATAAGAAGCAGGCCATGACAACGCAGGTCACAGTCGACCCGCTGGGAGGCGCGACCGAAACGGCAGGCCTGCCGCCCTGGGCCGACGAGCTGAAGCAACGCTACCTGCGCGGCGAGTCGTCGCAATTCGTGCTCCACGGCAACGTGCACGATCTCATCCTCTTTGACGGGCAGCTCCTCGGTATCGCGGACTTTCTTTCCAGGGAGCTGTTCGCCAAGACCAAGGACACGATCCTTCTTTATAACGTGTCGACCGGGGTGCGCTTTACCAAGCGCAAGGTCGATCTCAAGGGCATCGAGGAGATCTTCCTGGCCCGCGAGCCAGCCAAGATTCTCCCGCTCATCGAGCGCGTGCTCACCACGAGCGATCGGGTGGCGGTCATTCTCGAGTACGCCGAAACCATCGCTCCCGCCGCCGAGACGTCGTTCTCGACCTTCGACGATCGCGCGTCGGTCGTCACCCTGCACCGCTGGTCGTTGCTCCGTTCGCTCGAGAAGAACGACTCCATCATCGTGGTGCTCGTCGAAAATCTTTCCGACCTGCACCCGGCCATCGTTTCCAACCCCCGGGTCGCCACGGTGGACGTTCCCATGCCCAGCCGCGAGCAACGCGCGGCAGCCATCTCGTTTGCCGATCCCTCGCTGGGGCTTCCCGACGTCGATCGACTGGCCGATGTCACCGCCGGCCTCAAGGCCATCCAGATCACGTCGATCCTGACGCCCGCACAGAGCAGCGAAGACGACGCCGAGCGCACTGGCTATTTGGCGGAGCTGCTCGGGGGAGACAAGCCACCGACTCCCGAGCTCATGGAGCGCGTCGAAAAGCTGTCCGCCATCACCAAGGGAATGCCCAAGGCCGAGATTCGCAAGCTCATCGCTCCCGGCGGCAAGCCTCCACCGATGAGCAGCAACGCCCAAAAAGAGATCGAGCGGCTCGTTGCGGCGCGAAAGCACGAGATCATCGAGCGCGAATGTTTCGGGCTCATCGAGTTCGTGCGCCCCGCCCACGGCTTCGAGGTGGTGGGCGGCCTCGACGAGGTGAAGCGAGAGCTGCTCGACATCGCCCAGAACATCCGCGAGGGGCGGCGAAACCGTTGCCCGATGGGCATGCTCTTCACCGGTCCCATGGGCACGGGAAAGACGTTCGTCGCCGAGGCCTTCGCCAAGGAGAGCGGCCTTACGACGATCAAGCTCAAAAACTTCCGATCGAAGTGGGTCGGCGCCACCGAGGGCAACCTCGATCGGATCTTGAGCGTGGTGCAGGCCATCGGTCAGATCCTCGTCATCATCGACGAAGGAGACCGCGCCTTCGGAGGCGGCGGCGACGACGGCGACGGGGGAACTTCGTCGAGGGTCATCGCCCGCATCAAGGAGTTCATGAGCGCCACCGAGAATCGCGGCCGCGTGCTCTTCATCCTGATGACCAACCGGCCCGACAAGCTCGACGTCGACATCAAACGAGCCGGCCGCCTCGATCGCAAGATCCCTTTTCTCTACGCGCAGACCGTCGAGGAGATCATGCCCATCTTGCGGGCGCAGTTTCGCAAGGCGAAGGTGACGTTCGAAGGCGAGGTCGATCCCGCCCTCGTCGGCGCGGTGCTCGGTTACTCCAACGCCGATCTCGAGGCGATCGTTCTGCTCGCCGCTGACTACGCGGCCCGCGACCGGGAGGGCGACTCCGCCCTTTTGCCCGACGACCTTTCCCGCGCCATCGCCGACTACCTGCCCTCCCGCGACGTGCAGATGATCGAATACATGGAGCTGCTGGCCGTTTTCGAGGCGTCGAACCGGCGGATGCTCCCCGCCAAGTACGCCAACATGCCCGTGGACGAGCTGCAAGCGCGGCTCGCCCTCTTGAAGGCCGAATGCGGCAATAGACGGTAGTCGTCGGCCGACCCTCTAGGACTACAACCCCCCCCGTGCTAGGAATGCCGCCTCGATGAACCCGACCATGATGCTCACCCTCCTGGTTGCCGCCTGGGCGGCTTTCGCCTGGAGCATCAACCGCCGCTGGCAATTGCTCAAGGTGGGGCGCAGCGAGAACCGAATCGACCACGTCGGCAAGCGGCTCAAGGTGCTTTACGAGTACGCCCTCGTCCAAAAGAAGATGGCCTACTACCCCCTGGCGGGGCTCGCCCACAAGGCCATCTTCCTCGGATTTAGCATCCTGCTTCTGCGGACGCTGGTTCTGTGGGGGCGAGGTTTCGATCCAGCATTCAACCTCTTCATCTTCGGCGACGCGCCGGTGCGCCTTCCCATCGTCGGGCCCGTGCCTCTCGGTCAGGCCTACGAGTTTCTGAAGGACGTGTTTGCCACCCTCGTCCTGGCGGGCACCGCAGTGTTTCTCTACTACCGCGTGATCCGGCCGCAGAAGCGCATGTCGCTTCATCCCGAAGGTCTGGTCATCCTCGGCATCATCGCGACGATGATGATCGCCGACATGGTCTACGACGGCGCATCGCTCGCGGTGCGCCAGAGCTTCGGCAACTTTGGCTGTGACCAGGCGGTCGGCGACGCGGGCGAGCTGTGCGGGCAGGCGCGTGTCGTTCTTGCGCATTTTGGACAGCCCCTTGCCGACAGCGAGGCCGCCTTCAGCTGGAAGACGCCGGCAGGATCGCTCTTCGCGCTGCTCTTTTCGGGGTTCAGCTTGCGGGAGCTCGTCTCGCTGGCCCACGTCGGTTTCTGGACGCACTCGACGCTCGTTCTCATCTTCTTGAATCTGCTGCCGCACTCCAAGCACTTCCACATCATCACCTCGCTTCCCAACGCGTTCACCGCCGACATCACGCCCCCCGGCCGGATGCACCCCATGGCGGCTTCGAGCGACAAGCTGATGGAGATGGTGGGCGCTGCCGCCGAGAAGGTCGATCCCCTCGAGGATGCCGTCGGCGTCGGACGAGTCGAGCACTTCACGTGGAAGGCCATCCTCGACTTTTACACGTGCACCGAATGCGGCCGGTGCTCGGATCACTGCCCTGCGCACCGGACGGGAAAGCTGCTGAGCCCCAAGCAGTTTACGCTCGATCTACGCGACCATTTGTACGGCCGCGAGGTCGAATACCTGTATCGACCGGGGGGACCGAAGGGACAGAAGGACGACGGGCACGCGCACGCCGCCCAAGGGCACGCCAACGGACACGCGAACGGGCACGCGGCGGATCACGAGAATGGGCACGCGCACGACCACGAGCATGGCCATGGGGACGAAGACGAGCACGGTGGGCACCACGAGCCCGTGTATGCGGACAATCCGAATCCGTTGCCCGAGGTAGCGACGCTCGCCGTCGATCTCGTTCCCAATGTCATTCATCCCGACGTCCTGTGGGCTTGCACCACCTGTCGCGCTTGCGAAGAGCAGTGCCCGGTCATGATCAGCTACGTCGACAAGATCACCGACATGCGGCGCAATCTGGTGCTCATCAAGGGCGAGTTTCCCGCCGAGCTTCAGAAGCCCTTCCAGGGCATGGAGGTCAACGGAAACCCCTGGAACCTCGCGCGCGTCGACAGGGCCAACTGGGCCGACGGTCTCGGCATCCCGTTCATGTCCGAGCATCCCCAGGCGCCCGTTCTGTTCTGGGTGGGTTGCGCCGCGAGCTACGACGATCGCGCCAAGAAGATTGCGCGCTCCACCGCCAAGCTGATGAAGGCGGCCGGCGTACAGTTCGCGATCCTCGGACAGGAAGAAACCTGCACCGGCGATCCCGCGCGGCGTGCGGGCAACGAATACCTCTATACGATGCTCGCCGAGCAGAACGTCGCCACCATCAACGGCTACCAGCAGCAGGGCGGCGCCAAGACCATCGTCACCAGCTGCCCGCATTGCTTCAACACGCTGCTCAACGAATACCCCGACCTCGGCGGCAAGTACGAAGTCGTTCACCACAGCGATTTTCTCCTGGGTCTGGTCATCGAGAAAAAACTCTTCCCGCGCCGCAAGGTCGAGTCCAAGGTCGTGTTTCACGACTCCTGCTACCTCGGCCGCTACAACGACGTGTACGATCCCCCGCGCGAAGTGTTGAAGCGCATCCCCGGCGTGACGCTCGTCGAGGCATCGATGAACCGTTCTACCGGCCTGTGCTGCGGGGCCGGCGGCGCGCAGATGTGGATGGAAGAGCAAAACAAGGATCGCATGAACGTGCGACGGACGCTCCAGCTCGTCGAGACCGAAGCCAAGATCGTGGCCAGCGGGTGCCCCTTCTGCATGACCATGCTTACCGATGGTCTCAAGGCGCAGTCGCTCGAAGAAGAGATCCGCCAGATGGATGTGGCCGAGCTTCTCGAAGAGAGCTGCGCGCTCGACCAACCGGTGGGCGTGCGCGCCGCGATGCCGCAAGATCCGCCGCGAGCAGCGCCGTCGGCGGCACAAGTGGGCGACGCCTAGCCTTCCGGATCCTGGCCGCGAGGTTCCAGGCAGGAGCCCACCCGAGCTGCCAGGTTGTGCGTGCAGCACGTCCAGCCGCGAGTGTCGGGGATCCAACGCGCTTGCACTGATCCCTGGGCTGGCCGGATTGTTTCTGATTGGTTCGCGACGCGCGTCGTTCGCGCCTTGGTACTACTTTGCGAATGATAAGCCCAATCAAGTGGTGGGCGCTTCGACTGCCAAACTATCCTCTGTCGGCGCCCACTGATTCAGGGCCATGCCCCATCGTGAACGAACCATTGCGAAGGACCGGCACGCACGAGCTCACATCGACTTCGATAGCGGAGCTCGACATCGTCTGCAAAGCCAATCGCTACGAGCTCGCGGCTGACGTGCATTCCCGCAACTGGTCCTTCGCAACGCCGCGAAAGCAAGCCAGCGCCGCGCGCGCCTCCGGCGAAAGGTCGAGATCGGAAAGCCCCGCCAGAATGGCCCCCAGGCCCCAGAGGTCCTCCAGGGCCGGACGAAGACTGTCGTCGTCCCAGCGCTCTCCCGCTGCAATGACGCAGATCGCAGCGCTTGCAGAATGGCTCATCGCTTGCTGGCGAGCCATCCGCGCCACAGCCGAGGCGTTGCGCGGGCATCCTGCGATCACGCACGCTCTGAGCTCCGCTCCTTGGATCGCCAGGGTCGCACCATTGGGCGAAGGGAGCACCACCCGTGCACCTGGGGAAATGCCCGTCAGGGACCGCGGCGAAAGCGAGAAGGGGTAGGTTATAGTGGATCACCTTGAAGAACGTCCTGTTCGATCTCGACGGCACGCTCACCGATCCCTTCGTCGGAATCACGCGGTGCCTGGCGCACGCGGTCGAGCTGTCGGGCCTCGTGCCTCCGCCGGCGCTCGAGATGGCGCCGCACATAGGGCCGCCTATTCGAGACTCGATTGCTGCGCTTCTTGGTGAACGATCGACAGAAGAGTCCGTCGCCCTCGCCCTCTCGCACTACCGGGAGCGCTACCGAACAGTGGGGATGTTCGAAAACGAGGTTTACCCTGGCACTCGCGAAATGCTGGAGCGCCTTTTCGACCAGGGCATGCGCCTCTTCGTCGCAACGTCGAAGCCACACGTTTTTGCCCGGCCGATTCTCGAGCATTTCTTGCTGGCCAAATACTTCACCGGCATTTTCGGATCCGAGCTATCCGGTCAGAACGACGACAAGAGCGAGCTCTTGCAACACCTCTTGGCCGAGACGGCGATCGATCCAGGTGAGACCGCCATGGTCGGAGATCGGCGCTACGATGTCGCGGCAGCGCTCGCTCATGGTGTCCTGCCGATCGGCGTCACCTATGGCTATGGCTCGAAGGCCGAGCTCGTCGATGCCGGGGCGCGCATGATTTGCGGCTCGCCGCACGAGGTGGCCGATTTTCTCACGCGCCGGTGAGCCGCTCGAGCATCTGAAAAAAGTTGGGGAAAGTCTTGGAGACGCAGCCCGGCCCGACGATTCGTATTCCCGGGGCTGCAAGCCCGGTGATGGCGAAGCTCATCGCCATGCGATGATCGTCGTAGGTCTCCACCTCGCCCGGCTGGGGCACTCCCGGATGCACGACGAACCCATCGTCCTCTTCGTGCGCGACGATACCCAGCTTGCCTAGCTCCTTGACCACCGCTGCCACGCGATCGGTCTCTTTTTTGCGGATGAAGCCGATGCCGGTGACGCGAACCGGCTCGCTGGCGAACGGCGCGATGGCCGCCAGGGTCTGTGCCGTATCGGAGAGGTTGGACATGTCCACCTCGATGCCGCGTAGCTTTTCGGGGCCGGTCACCTCGGTTTCCGTCTCCGTTTGGCGCACCCGGCAGCCCATTTTTTCGAGAATGCGAACGAACCCGAGATCACCTTGCAGCGACCCCGAGCCGAGCCCGGGGACGACCACACGACCTCGCGTCACCGCCGCGGCGGCGAAGAAGTACGACGCAGCCGAGGCATCGGGCTCCACCTGGTAGGTGGTTGCCGTGTAACCTCCGGGCTTGACCTCGAAGCTTCGAAACTGATCGTTGATCATCGACGCACCGAAGGCCTTCATCGCCTGCGCCGTCACATCGATGTACGGCTTGCTCTTGAGATCGCCATCGACATCCAGCTTCACGCCGCGCTTGGTGCAGGGGGCGACGAGAAGCAGCGCGCTGAAATACTGGCTGCTCACACCGCCCGGCATGCGCGCCGAGCCTCCTTCGAAACCGTCGGCATCGACGCGAAGGGGCGGACATCCATCGCCGTGCACGCTCGTCACCTTGGCGCCGAGCGCGGTCATGGCCTCGAGCAGCGGCTGAATCGGACGCTTTTGCATGGCCTCGTTGCCATCGAGCTCGTAGGCGCCGTGTCCCAGGGCGATGAAGGCCGTCAAGAAGCGCGCGGTGGTGCCGGAGTTACCGACGAAGACCGACGCGTGGTCGGCCGGTATCTTCCCATCTCTGCCGGCAACCTCGAAACGCGCGGCGCGCTCGTCGCGGGAGACGGAGAACCCGAGCGCGGCGAGCCCGTTGGCCATGTGCACGGTGTCATCGCTGAAGAGAGCGCCCTCGAGCACGCTCTTGCCCTTGGCGAGCGCCGCCAGCACGAGCGCGCGGTTGGTGTAGCTCTTCGATCCTGGAAGCGTCGCGCGGCCCCGAACGGGACCTGTTACGTGGCGCACGAGGTAGCTCGTGGGGGGGGCGGGGCGATCGGGCATGGGCCCAGCCTTATAGCGCCTGGCGGCGAGAGCGGCCGATAACGTGACAAGCGCATCGGATCTGCCAAACTGCGGGCGGCCGCGTCGTCCCCGGTCTTGCCGGCACGGCGAGCCGCGGTCATTTCATTGAAATCAGACGTAATTTCAGAAGGTTACGGGTTTGCTGGGCGGGCAGCCCTCGCCGGCCGAACCAAAGGCGCGGATGGCCTCGAAGCCGCGTTTTGGCCTCGGTAGCATTGTCCCTAACCCTCTGAAATACGTTTACAATTCCGAAGCTTTGTAGTCCAATGTCAGACCCCTCGCTTACGACGCAGCGCGACACTCACGTGGCACCACATGACACATCCGAGCCCGCTCCGAGTCGTTCGAGCGGGCTTTGGCATTCGGTGGCTGCATCGCAAAACGAGTCAGGCTCCCCCGCTCGACTGACCTCGAGGGTCCGCGGGGAAGCGAAAGAGGAAGAATGAAACGTCTCCAGATCTTCGACACCACGCTGCGCGACGGCGAGCAGTCCCCTGGCTACGGGATGACCTCCGAGCAGAAGCTTCAGCTCGCCCGGCAGCTCGAGGCGCTCGGCGTCGACGTCATCGAGGCAGGCTTCCCCGCGGCCAGCCCCGAAGATCTGGCCGGCGTCCAGAGGATCGCAGAGAGCGTCAAAAAGTCGACCATCGCCACGCTCGCCCGCTGCACCGATGGCGACATCGAGGCCTGCGCGAAGGGTCTCGAGCATGCGGCGAGCGGCCGCATCCACATCTTCCTCAGCACCAGCGACCTTCACCTCGAGCACAAGCTCGGCATGGACCGGCAAACGGCCCTCGAGAAGATCGTCAAGGCCACGAGGCTTGCCAAAAAATACTCGAACGACGTCGAATTCAGCCCCGAAGACGCCACCCGAACCGACATCGACTACTTGATCTCTGCCGTGCAGGCAGCGGTCGACGAGGGCGCCAACGTCATCAACCTGCCCGACACGGTGGGCTATTCGTCGCCCGCCGAATACCGCGCCATGTTCGAGACGGTCCGCGCTCGGGTGCGCGGCATCGACAAGGTTACCCTGTCGGCGCACTGCCACAACGATCTCGGTCTTGCCGTCGCCAACTCGCTCGCCGCCATCGAAGGGGGCGCCGCCCAGGTCGAGTGCACGATCAACGGCATCGGCGAGCGCGCGGGCAATGCGTCGCTCGAAGAGATCATCATGGCGCTGCACGTTCGCGGCAACGTCTACCCCTACGAGACGCGCATCGACACCAAGCTCATCTACCCGACCAGTCAGCTCCTGTCGGCGCTCACCGGCGTCGGCGTGCAGCCCAACAAGGCGGTCGTCGGGCGCAACGCCTTCGCCCACGAATCCGGCGTGCACCAGCACGGCGTCATCAAAGATCGGCGAACCTACGAGATCATGACCCCCGAGTCGGTGGGCGCTCCCCCCACCCGCCTGGTGCTCGGACGGCACTCGGGTAGGCACGCGGTCGCTGCACGTCTGGCCGATCTCGGTTACCCGGTCGCGGGAACCACGCTCAACCATGTCTACGATCGATTCTTGCGCGCCTGCGAGTCGGGAACGGCGCTCGGCGACGACGATCTCATCCAGATCGCGCTCGACAACCGCCCTCCGCCCAACCCCCCATACTCCATCGCGCTCGTGCAAGCCTCGGCCGGAACGGTTCGACCGGCGACCGCCACCGTGCGCCTCACCCGCGAGGGACAGACCTACGTAGCCTGCGCTCTCGGAGACGGACCGGTCGATGCCGTCTGCACCTGCATCGACAACATCACCGGTCATCCGGCGCGCGTCGTCGGCTACGAGCTGCGGGCCATCAGCGAAGGTCGCGATGCCGAAGGCGAAGTGTCGCTGCGCGTTCTCATCGACGAGCGCACGTTCTCGGGTCGCGCGGTCGGCAGCGACATCGTCGAGGCTTCGTCGCGCGCGTACCTTTCGGCGGTCAACAAATGTCTCGCTACACGCCGTGAAATCAAGCCGCCCCAGGTTCCCGCGGTGGTCCTTGCGCCGCGCGAGCAGTTTTCGGGGGCGCAGCCATGACCGCGCCAAAGACGTTGCGCGTGGTGTCGCTCCCAGGCGACGGCATCGGTCCCGAGGTGTGCAGCGAAGCGGTTCGCGTGCTCGAGCTCGGCGTCAAGCGCTCGGGCGGCAATCTCGAGATCATCGAAATGGACATGGGCGGCGTGGCCATCGATCGCCACGGCGAGCCGCTCCCGCAAAAGACGCGCGAGGCGTGCGTCAGCGCAGATGCCGTCTTGATGGGCGCCGTCGGTGGCCCCAAGTGGGACGTCCTGCCTCCCGAGAAGCGCCCCGAGAAAGGCCTGCTCGGCCTTCGCGAAGCCCTCGGCGTATTTGCCAACCTGCGCCCGGTCAAGGCGCGCGAGGCCTTGCTCGACACCTCGCCCCTTCGTCCCGAAATCATCCGCGGCACCGATCTCGTGGTCGTGCGCGAGCTGCTCGGCGATCTGTACTTTGGCAAACCGCGCGGCGTCGAGGGCAACCCCCGGCGCGGCGTCAACACCATGGTCTACACCGAGGACGAGGTACGTCGCATCGCCATCGTCGGCTTCGACCTCGCTCGTACCCGCAAGAAGCTCGTCACCTCGGTCGACAAGGCCAACGTCCTCGAAACGTCGCGGCTGTGGCGCGACGTCGTCACCGAGGTGAAGGCAGACTACCCCGACGTCGAGCTTCGTCATGCGCTCGTCGATTCGTGCGCCATGGACCTCATCCGGCGTCCCACCAGCTTCGACGTCGTGCTCACATCGAACATGTTCGGCGACATCCTGAGCGACGAGGCGTCGGTTCTCGCCGGCTCGATCGGTCTGCTCCCCAGCGCCAGCATCGGCGCCGGCCCCGGCTTCTACGAGCCGATCCATGGCTCGGCTCCCGACATCGCCGGCAAGGGGATCGCCAATCCGCTGGGCGCCATCGCCTCGGCGGCCGAGATGCTGCGGCGCTCGCTCGGAATGCCCGAGCTCGCCGACAAGATCGATAGGGCCATCGATCGAGTTCTCGACGACGGCAAACGAACGGCCGACCTGGGCGGCAAGATTTCTACGCAACAGATGGGAGGCTTCGTATGTCAAGCGCTCGAGCGCCTGTTTTAGATACCCCGAAAACTGCGTCTCTTGCGCCCGACGCGGCCACGCCGCTCGAGGCCGAGGTTGCCGCGTCGACCGAGCCGATGCGCGGCGCGCGCATTCTTCTGGAGTGCCTGCTCAAAGAAGGCGCCGACACCATCTTCGGCTACCCGGGTGGCGCCATCCTCCACGTCTACGACGAGCTTTCCAAGATGAAGGGGCGCATCAACCACGTGCTCGTCCGGCACGAACAGGGCGCGGTTCACGCCGCCGAAGGCTTTGCACGCTCGACCGGCAAGGTCGGCGTTGCCATCGTTACCAGCGGGCCCGGCGCCACCAACACCGTCACCGGCCTGGCCAATGCGTACATGGACTCGACGCCCATCGTCGTGATCAGCGGTCAGGTTCCGACGCACCTCATCGGCAACGACGCCTTCCAGGAAGCCGACGTGGTTGGCATCACGCGTCCCTGCACCAAGTACAACTACCTCGTTCGTGACGTGAACGAGCTGGCGACGATCGTCAAAGAGGCCTTTTACCTCGCCCGCAGCGGCCGGCCCGGCCCAGTCCTCATCGATCTTCCCAAGGACGTGTCGGACCAGCATTGCGTCTTTTCGTACCCCGACAAGGTCGATCTCCCCTCGTACAAGCCGAGCACGCGCGGGCATCCCATGCAGGTGCGGCGCGCCGTCGAGCTGATGGTCAAGACCGACAAGGCCATCCTCTACGTGGGCGGTGGTGTCGTCGCGTCGAACGGCGCCGACGAGCTGCTCGCCCTCGCCGAAAAGCTCAACCTTCCGGTCACGCCCACGCTGATGGGCCTGGGGTGCTTCCCGTCCGGCAACGAGCACTGCCTCGGAATGCTGGGCATGCACGGCACGTACACGGCCAACATGGCCATGGCCAAGGCCGACCTCATCGTCTCCATCGGTGCTCGCTTCGACGATCGCGTCACCGGCAAGCTCAGTGAGTTCGCCAAGAACGCCACCATCGTCCACGTCGACGTCGATCCGGCGAGCGTCAACAAGAACGTCAAGGTCGACGTTCCCATCGTCGGAGACGCGCGAACGGTCTTAAAGCAGATGCTCGAGGTCCTTCCCAACGAGCCGGCCCCCGCCCGCGAAGAGTGGTGGAAGACGCTACGCGAATGGCAGAGGGATTTTCCGCTCGCCTACCGGCAAAAGCCAGGCGAGATCATGCCCCAGGCGCTGATGCAAGAGCTGACCAACGTGACCGGCGGCCAGGCGATCTGCGCAACCGATGTGGGGCAGCACCAGATGTGGGCCGCGCAGTACTACCCCGTTCGCCACGGACGCTCGTGGCTCACGTCGGGCGGGCTCGGCACCATGGGATACGGCCTTCCGGCGGCGATGGGCGCGGCGTTTGGCAACCCCGATCGCCAGGTGATGCTCATCACCGGCGATGGCTCGTTTCAGATGACGTTGCAAGAGCTCGCCACCTGCGTGGCCGAGAACTTGAACCTCAAGATCGTCATCATGAACAACGGGTGTCTCGGCATGGTGCGCCAGTGGCAAGAGCTTTTCTACTCGCGCCGCTACTCCGAGGTGGGCATGAAATATTTTCCCGACTTCGTGAAGCTCGCCGAGGCCTATGGCGCCAAGGGCCTGCGCGCCACCAAACCCGAAGAGCTGCGTGCGGTCCTCGAAGACGGCTTCAAGTCGCCGGGCGTCGTGCTGATGGACATCATCGTCTCCGAAGAAGAGAACGTCTACCCCATGATCCCCGCCGGAGCCGCTCACTACGAAATCGTCATGCAGCCCGAAGATAACAAGGATCCCCCCGAGCCACGAGATCTCGCATGAAATCCAGGCACGTCCTTTCAGTTCTGGTCGAGAACCGCTTTGGCGAGCTGGCGCGCGTAGTCGGCCTTTTCGCGGGGCGCGGATTCAACATCGACTCGCTGGCCGTCAACGTCACCATGGATCCTGCGTTCTCGCGCATCGTGCTCACCACCAGTGGTAGCGAAGCCATCGTCGAGCAGATCGTGAAGCAGCTTCGCAAGCTCATTCGCGTCAAGAAGGTCGTCGACGTGTCCGACGCTCGCCACATCGAGCGCGAGCTGTGCGTGGCGACGGTGCAGGCGCCCGGCCCCAAGGCGCGGCAAGAGCTGGAGCGCGTCGTTTCGCTCACCGGCGCGCGGATCATCGCCTTCTCGCAGACGGCATTCACCGTCGAAACCACGGCGACGTCGCAAGAGATCGATCAATTCTTGGAGCTTTTGCGGCCGCTCGGTATTCGCGACATGGTCCGCTCCGCGCCCATCGCCATCGCCCGACCCTCGGCCGAAGCCGCCGCCGAAGCACCTCCCTCGTCCGTGACCGGCGCAGCCTAGGAGATTGAGTCATGAGCGGTACACACCACATCAGCGAGTGGCCGAGTTTCTTGAGGACACCCGAGGTCGACGAGCTGCAGCTCAGCCGGCCCAAGGGCCAGACGCTGGCGCCGTACATCTGGTGGGACGGCGAGATGCGCGAGGCCAAGGGCCAGGCCGTTCACTATTTTTCGCACACCCTGCACTACGGAAGCGGCGTCTTCGAGGGGATCCGGTGCTATCCCACGCCCCGCGGTCCGGCCATCTTCCGTCTGCAAGATCACATCGAGCGGCTGCTGGTGTCCGCCGCCATCTACGGCATCAAGGTGCGCTACTCCCCCGAAGCGCTGGCCCAGGCGACGGTGAATATCACCCGCCAGAACAAGATCGAGAACGGTTACCTGCGGCCGCTCGCCTTCTTCGGACAGGGATCGGTTGCTCTCGCTCCCAAGAAAGAGTGCCTGGTGCATGTGTTCATCGCCGCGCGCGAGCTGGGCGCCTACCTCGGTGAAGAGGGGCTTCGACGCGGGGTGCGCGTCACCATTTCGTCGTGGCGCAAGTTCCATCACACCATGCTCCCCACCACGGTCAAGGCTTCGGGCCACTACGCCAACAGCGTACTCGCCGCGCACGAGGCGCTCGACCGCGGGTACGACGATGCCATTCTCTTGAACCAGGACGGCACGGTAGCCGAAGCCACCGGCGAGAACGTCTTCTTCGTGAAGGGCAAGGAGCTGGTGACCAACGACGCAACCTCGTCGATTTTGCCGGGCCTCACCCGCGACACGGTGCTCAAGCTTGCTGCCGAGGCAAACATCGTTACCCGCGTCCGCGCCTTCACGCGCGACGAGCTGATGGCTGCCGACGAAGTGTTCCTCACCGGAACCGCCGCCGAGGTTACCCCGGTGCGCGAGATCGACGGACGACAGTTTCGCACCGGCCCCACCACGCTGGGTGCGAAGTTGCAGAAGGCTTACCTCGCCGTCGTCTGCGGACGCGACGAGAAATACTCCCACTGGTTGACGAGCGTCCAATGAGCGATACCCGCGCGAAGAGTCGAATACTGCTTGACGGGCCGACGCGATCGGGCGCCCGGTCGATGCTGCATGCCATCGGGTTCACCGAGGCCGATCTCAAGAAACCGCTGGTCGGCATCGCCACCACGTGGACCGAGACGATGCCCTGCAACTTCAACCACCGCTATCTCGCCGAGAAGGTGAAGGAGGGCGTGCGCGCGGCCGGCGGAACGCCGATGGAGTTCAACACCATCTCGGTGAGCGATGGAGTCTCGATGGGCACCGAGGCCATGAAGGCATCGCTGGTCAGCCGCGAGGTCATCGCCGACAGCATCGAGCTGATGGGGCACGGGTGCCTCTTCGATGCCATGGTGGCCATCGTCGGTTGCGACAAGACCATCCCCGGAGCCGCGATGGGGCTGCTCCGGCTCGACATTCCGTCGGTCGTCCTCTACAGCGGCTCGATCGCCGCCGGCAAATTCCAGGGCGTCGACGTCACGATCATGGACGTCTACGAAGGCATCGGCAAACGTTCGGCCGGCAAAATGAGCGACGTCGAGCTCGAGGAGCTCACCCGCGCGGCCTGCCCTGGTGCGGGCGCATGCGGCGGACAGTTCACCGCGAACACCATGGCCATGGTGATGGAGTTTCTGGGCATGGCCGCGATGGGCAGCGGCAGCATCCCCGCCACCGATCCGCGCAAGGATGACATTGCCCGCCAAGCCGGCGCCATGGCGATGAAGCTCCTCTCCGGAGACGTTCGACCGCGCAGCTTCGTCAACGAGCGATCCCTCGAAAACGCGATCGCGGCGGTCGCCGCCACAGGAGGCTCGACCAATGCCGTTCTGCACCTCATCGCCATCGCCTGGGAAGCCGGTGTCACGCTGTCGATGGACGACTTCGATCGCGTGAGCACGCGCACGCCCATCGTGGCGAGCCTGAAGCCGGGTGGCAGGTTCACAGCCGTCGATTTCGACCGCGCCGGAGGCACGCGCCTGGTCGCGCAGAACCTCGTCGCCGGGGGTCTCATCGACGGCGGCGCGCCCACGGTGAGCGGACGCACGCTGGCCGAGGAAGCCGCCCTCGCACAAGAGACGGCCGGGCAAGAGGTGGTGGTTCCTGCAAGTCGCCCCTTCAAGCCGACGGGTGGGCTCGTCATCTTGCGCGGATCGCTCGCCCCCGAGGGCGCGGTCGTCAAGATCGCCGGCTACGAGCGCTCGCTGCACCGAGGACCGGCGCGGGTCTTCGATTGCGAAGAAGATGCCTTTGCGGCCGTCAATGCCAAGCGCATCGTCCCCGGCGACATCGTGGTCATTCGGCAAGAAGGTCCACGCGGCGGGCCGGGCATGCGCGAGATGCTGGGCGTCACCGCCGCGCTCGTCGGACAGGGGCTCGGCTCGGAAGTCGCGCTGGTCACCGACGGTCGGTTCAGCGGAGCGACGCGCGGCCTGATGGTCGGCCACGTGGCCCCCGAAGCCGTCGCGGGGGGGCCCATCGCCGCGGTGCGCGACGGTGACATGATCACGCTCGACATCGAGAAACGAAAGCTCGACCTCGAGATCCCCGATGCCGAGATCAAGGCTCGCATCGCAGCCTTCCAGCGCCGGCCACCGCGCTACACGCGCGGCGTGTTCGCCAAGTACGCTGCGTTCGTGCGCTCGGCGTCCGAAGGCGCCGTCACCCGCGTCGACTAACCCCAAAGCCAGGCGGCCGGAGCGCCGGCCGGCAACCTTGGCTTGACGCCCTGGCTTCTGCACGGCAAAAGCGTGCCAGCGGGCCCCCATGGCGATCTACCTCCTGGTCATTGTGCTCGTGGGCATTCCGCTCGTTTTCGCGGCCAACCTGCTCCGTGTCTCGTACCGCTGGGCGCGTCGCTTCTTTTTCATCGAGCGCGCCGTGTTCACGTTTTCGTCGATCGTCGTCGAGCCGGGGGACGTCATCGAAGCGCGAGCCACCGTTTCGCCTCGAGCCAAGCTCAAGGTGACGGTCCACGTTCGTCTTTCGTGCACCATGTTCGATCATCGGGGCCACGAGCTTTACGCCAGCAACCGCGACATGCTACGCGTGCCGGGCACCGAGAACGAATACGCCACGGCTCTCACGGTTCCCGAGTACGCGCTGCGCAGCGGCGTGATCGGCGACAGTCTTTCGACGCTATTTTCGGAGAGCGCTCGGCGCCTGCTGGTCACCTGGAGTCTCGAGTTCCAGGTCCGCAACAGCGCCGGCAACACCGTT
>JBBSDY010000009.1:0-18550 GCA_038240245.1 Polyangiales bacterium | reverse complement strand
GCCAACGTGACCGTCAGCGGCGTGCAAATCACCTTGGCCGATGCGTGCGCGCTGCAGCTCGATTCACAGTTGGGATCGCTGGTGCAAACGGGAGGGTTGAGCTCGCTCTCGCACTTGGGCTCGGTGGGCGTTCCGCTGCATCCGCCCTTGCAGGCGACGTTCATGCCGCAGTTGAGGCTGGCCGTCGCGTCGAGCTTGCACTCTCCCTTGCACTTGCCACCGCAGCTCGCCAGGCACTTGCCGTGGCACATCGCTGCCGGATGGGGTTGCGAGCATCGTCCCTCGCAAGTCCCGGTGCAGCCGCCCATTCCGCCCTTGGGCGTGACCGTCCCGTCGCACTTGCCTTCGCACATCCCCGCGCAGCCGCTGCCCGGCGTGCCGTCGCCCACGGTCGTGCCGCGCAGCTCGCCCGAGCACGTCCCCGCACATTCCGCTTCGCATTTGCCGGTGCAATTCGCTTCGGCATCCACGCGCCCCTGGCAAGTCGCTTGCGCCATGCATTCGGCGCCGCATTGAACGCTGAGCTCGGCGGGTGGGCAGCGAACCGTGGTGGTGGCCTCCGTGCAGGTGACATCCGTCTTGCAGGCAGCCTCGCAGCTCGCTTGTGCTTCCGCATCGACGACGCACTGGCCACCCGAGACCTCGAGCGCAAAGCTGGCACCCGCGGTCACGGCTGCGGTCATGATGGCGTCGATCTTGATCGCCGCGACGTCGCAGGCTCCGGTCTTGCCCGGGTTGGATAGCGAGGTGTCGGCCGTGTCGGCCGACCAGGTATCGGTCTCGCCGAGGTCCTTGGCAATGTTCACGCAGGCGGTCTTCACGTCCCCCTTGATCTTGTCACCGAGCGTCTTGAGCTCGGCCGACGCCTGGGCGAAGGCCTTGACCTTGACATCGATGTCGAGCGTCGCGACCGCATCGCCACCCGATTGGAACTCGTCGCATCCGGTCGCCAGCGCCTGGGCGTCGTGCTTGAGCGCGCAATTGCTCATCACGGGCAGAGCCGCCAAGAAAATAAACCACGGCAAAGACGAAATCGTTCGAAGTCGCATGAGATCCCCCTCTTTTAGATTCGGTTTTACAAATGCACGCCAACGACGGCAGACGCCATGACGGCGAGACCGACGCTGGATCCGTCGAGTTTGTAGACATCCTGCGAGACACTGCCGGTCGCTTGATTGAGGTCGACGCCAGGTCGGGTCATTCCCAACATCTCTGCCGTGGCCGCTCCGCCGATGGAGAACGACTTGTTGAAGTAATAGTCCAGCCCGAAGTTGAGGCGAAGGTCGTACCCTTGCACCCGCACCCTCGAGTCTTGCAGGCTTCCCACCTTGGCGTAGCCGGCGCCGACCTCGAAGTAAGGCTCGAGCGCCCCCAGCGGGACCTTGAAACCGACCTCCGCATCGAGTGTCCAGAGGTCCCAGTCACGAAAGTGGCCGAAGCGAAACCGCGGCCCGAGCGTGACGAACAAGAGTCTCACCCCGCCGGCCACGCCGACGACCGGGCCAATGTCGGCGGTGTGTGCCCCGCTCGGAAGTAGCTCGTGGGTGAGGTGCAACGTCTCCATCCCCACGTACTCAGCACCCATTTCGGGCGTGAGGAACAGGATTTCGGAAACGTGGCTCACAGTTCCTTCGCTCGGTGCGGCGTGGGGGGCCTCGTCGGACGCTGCGGCGCGCGGCGCCTCGGCGGTGCGGGGTCCCTCGTCGGAGCTGGTAGCCGCCGCCGCCGGGCTTGCGAACGTCGCCAGCACGCTCACCGCACATGAAAGGAGCCCGCTCAGACGGGCCGCCCGGCCAACCACGCGATGTGAGGAGCTCGACATCTCACGCCACCTCAGGCGGCCATGCGACGACGCACGACGGCATGGTAGAGCACGCACAGAAGCACCGCGCCGATGACCGACATGACGAAGCCGGCAGAATCACCGTCATGATAGAGACCGAGAGCGCGCCCCAGGAAACCTGCGGCGAACGACCCCGCGACGCCCAGCAGCATCGACACGAGCCACCCCCCGGGTTCCTTGCCAGGCACGAGAAAGCGTGCGACGGCGCCCACGATCAGACCGAAGATGAGAAATAGGATGAGATTCATGGTAAAACCTCCGGACAGGTTGCTCCCCTCGACTTAAGATTCGAGGACGGGTCTCAGCAAGCTGTGGGCCAACACACGGGTTCGGGGAACAGCGCCGCGACCCCCTCTGGGGGGGGGCTCGATGGAGCGGCGGTGCTTTTAGGGTTTCTTGGGCGCGCTTCATGTGCGGACCGTGCACGATCCCGTGGCACATTGATTGCGACCACTTCACCGATCGGAGCTTAGCCTCGAAGATGACCACCCGAGCTTCCGCAGAGCCCATCTCCAGCATTGTTCCTCGCGGAGACCCCGCGGCGCCCATCCGCGTGGGTGAGATCATCGACGGCAAGTACCTCGTGGGAGAGTGTATCGCCTGGGGGGGAATGGGCGTCGTCACCGAGGCGACCCACCTTCACCTTCAAAAGGCGGTGGCGCTCAAGTGCGTTCGCCCCGAGTTTCTCGACAACGAGGAGATCGTGGCGCGCTTCCTCAACGAGGCGCGTATCGCCGCCAACCTTCGCAACGACCACGTGGCGCGGGTTCTCGATTTCGGAAAAACCGAGGCTGGCGTTCCTTACCTGGTGATGGAACGGCTCGAAGGGATGTCACTCGCTGCGTTGAGCGTCGAGCGCGGTCCGTTGCCGGTGACCGAGGCCGTCGACTATTTGCTTCAGGCGTGCGAAGCGCTCGCCGAGGCTCATGCGCAAGGTATCGTCCATCGCGATATCAAGCCCGAGAATTTGTTTCTTACGCAGGACGTCGATGGATCTCCCTTCCTCAAGGTGCTCGACTTCGGCATTTCGAAGCAGCTCTTGCCGGAGATGGGCGGGGCGCTGACCAATCCCACCAGCAGCATGGGCTCCCCTTGCTACATGTCGCCCGAGCAGATGCGCCATGCCCAGAGGGTCGATACCCGAACCGACGTTTGGGCCATGGGCGCCGTTCTGTTCGAGTTGCTCGCCGCCAAGCCACCGTTCGACGGAGAAAGCCTTCCCGAGATCTGTGCTCACGTCCTGTGCGATGCTCCGCGCTCGCTCCAGGCGTTGCGCCCCGAGCTTGCCCCGGGTCTCGAAGCCGTCGTTGTTCGTTGTCTAGAAAAGGACCGCGAAAAGCGTTTTGACGGCGTGGCGGAATTCGCCCGGGCCCTCGAAAAATACGCTTCGCCGGAGGGCCGGGCCAGCATCCCCAGCATCGAGCAGATCATCTCCAAGGGCGAGCCACCCCGTTCGGCGGAGCGCCGCCAGTCCCAACCCGATGCCGCGGTCAGCTTCGCGCCCACGATTCTGGCGTCGGCGGTGGCGGGCGCCGCGCAGGAGGAAGATCCTCCCGATGCTGCGGTCGACGATTTGATCCGCCGCATTCCCGGTGAGCATTCTCGCTGGCCGTTGGTGCTGGGATTTTTGGTCATTGCGTCGGCCGCGGCCGCCGGCACCGCCTTCTATCTCGGTTACGACGTCTTCGCCCCCGCTCGTGGGGTGCTCGTTCCGGCGCATCTTCACGCCGATGCCGAGAACGCTGCGCCTCGCCGCACGCTCGAGCCACAATTGACGCCCAAACGCGCAATCGGTCGCGCGGTGCCCGAGCGCGACGCCCTGGGCGCCGCCGATCCATCGTCGTTGCCGACCGCCACGCCGCGGTGGAAGCCACACGACGAGCCCACCGCGCCCATCGAAACCCCCGCCGCCGAACCGACGGCCCCGTCCGACAATCCATATCCGCCGCCAGCGCCCTGACCGTCGCAGCACTGGGTTCTCGACGTGCCGTCGTTGGCGGGATCGGCGATCCGCCAGGAGCGGCAAACTTGCCGGCTACCCGAAGTGAAGCTTGAAGGCCACGCGACTCATGACGATGGCGCCGCCGACGATCATGGCCCATCCCATGCCGCGCACGATTCGATCGAGGCTCTCGGGATGCATGCGATCGCGGAAGTGCTGCGCGAGCTTCACGAGTAAAAAAAACCAACCCATGATGCCGACGGCCACCCCCAAGGCGAACGGGAACGCATCGATGGCGTGCATGCGCAAGAGAGACATGGCGTGCAGCGCTGTCACGACGGTCGTCCAGGTGACGATGAGGGTAGGGTTGAGGATGGCGCTCGCGAATCCTCGAAGCCACCTATGCTCTTGGCGGTCTGCACTCGCCGCCTGCTTCAGCTTGTGCGAGTCGGTCTTGTACCGAACGAGGTAAATTCCGACGACGATGATGAGCAGGGCACCCACGATGCGAGCGGCGTTGATCATCCCTGGAAATTGGACCAGCGCCGCGGTCAGTCCCCAAAACGCGAAGAAGGCGTAGATGGCCTCGGCGAGGCCGGCTCCGAAGGCAATGTCCAGGCCCTCGCTGTTGCCCTTTTCGAGCGTGTTTTTGAGCACCATGACCGAGGTGGGGCCAGCGACGGGGATCGAGCCGATGAAGCCCAGAAAGAGACCAACCAGCAGGGCCATGATCATGGGGATACGACCAGCTGCACCGAGTGTGCCGGGGCAGTGTGAGAATTGGGTTCACGATGGGTACGAGCATTGCATAGCATGGAGTCGCATGCTTCCGATCGCGCTTCATGGGCACATACCAGGCTGAGATGGCGAAGGATCCTAGCCCGCCTTTGAACCCCACACGCCCCTTTTGGCGCGATCTGGTGGCCCGTGAGAGCGAGCTTCCCAAGCTCTCGGATCGGCCAGTCGCCCCCCAGACCGTGCATCGCCGGCACATTGCACTCGGCATCCTCCTTCTTCTTTCGTTTCTCGCCGCCGCCAGGTTGGCTGCGCCGGTATGGATCGGAATTGTCTTTGGGTCCCTCATGGCGTTCACCGCGCAGTCGCTCCACCGAACGCTGAACGCGCGGCTCGGCGGACGCCGGCATCTCGCGGCGCTTTGCACGACAGTGCTCACCGGCACCGTGTGCGTCGTTGCGGGCTCCGTTGCCGTCTATGTGCTGACGCGAGAGCTTTTCGGCGTCATTGCGCTCTTGCAGCAGCGGCTCGACTCGGGAACGCTCGCCGGTCTCGTCGGCGATCAGGCCGTTCGTATCGTACAGCGCGTGGGCCTGAACGAGGTCGAGATCATGCGTCGCATCCAGGATGAGATGTCGCGCGTGGCGAGCTACGCGGCGCTTGCGGCCGGGCTCGTTCTGCAGACCACGGCGACCGCCGTCGTCGGTCTGGTCATTGGCTGCATCACCATGTACTGCGTGCTCGTCGATTGGCCGTCCATACCGCTGCGGCTCGAGCGAATCCTACCCCTCGATCCGCACCACACGCGCGCTCTCGTCCTCGAGTTTCGCGACATCGGCCGCTCGGCCATCGTCGGGACGATGGCCACGGCGCTCTTTCAGGGGGTGGTTGCGTCGATCGGGTACACCATCTCGGACCTACCGCATGCCGTCACCTGGGGTCTTTTCACTGCGGCAGCGTCATTCTTTCCGGTGCTCGGGACTGCGATCATTTGGGTTCCCGTGTGTCTCTACTATGTCTCCAAGGGCCAGATCACCCACGCTGTGTTGCAAGCCATCTGGGGGCTGGTGTTGGTGGTCGGTTTGGGCGACTACGTGATGCGACCCCGCCTCGTCGGACGAAAAGGCAAGGGGCACCCACTTCTCATGTTGGTGGCCGCGCTCGGAGGCATCCAGGTTTTCGGGCTGGCGGGCATCGTGGTCGGGCCGGTGACGATGTCGCTCTTTCTGGCCATCTTGACCATCTACGAGCGGGAAATCGAAGCCACCGCCTCGGGCAACAACGACCTGTCGGAGATGACCGATACGCAGCCCATGGTTCCGCACCTGCCCACGATACCCTCGAAGGTGCCCTCGAGCAGCACGCCTGCTGCGAGTGCGGTTCGCCCCTCGCGAGGCCCTTGAAATAAGCGTTTCCTGTCGTCCCCATGAACCCATGAACTTTGTCCTTGCCGCACCCCAGCCCGTGTCCGCGGCCGCCGAAGCACCTCCGAACGCGGCAGTCGCCGTCGCCGCCGACCCTCCCCACGACAGCGATGCCGCCAAGCGGCCCGAGCACGGCTACTGGAGCGTCGGAAAACCGCGCTGGTTCGTCTCGACGAAAAGCGATCTCGGGACGCCGTACCTCAAGCCGTACTTCTCGGCCGGATATGGCCTGCCGCATTGGATCTGGGCCGGTGTCGACGTCAACGCCATCACCACGCTCGAGTTCGCGCAAGGTTACGTGGGCGCCCGGGCGTCGTCGCCGATTTTCGATCTGGCGTTCGGTGTCCGCGACACACTCTCGTTCGGCAAGCCCTTTCTCACGCCGGCCGCGAGCTTCGGCCACGATGACGTGGTCACCGATCGGGCTCCCGGTGCGCGCTACTGGGCCTGGGAAGCCGAGGCGGTGGCGATCGCGCCTTTGCCGTATTCGGCTTTGGTGTTCGACTTCATTGCGGTGCGCGTCCTCGACATGCCCGCCAACACGTACCTCTACGAGGAATCTTACCGCGCCGTCATCGCCAAGCCCCTCTATGCTGTGATGCGTGTGGCGGCCGTGGCCCGGTTGCTCCACGAGGATGCCCTCAAGGTCGGTGTCCTTTCGGAGGCGGTCTTCGCAACGGGGCGCGGTAGCGGCGTCCTGCGCATCGGCCCCGCGGGCGCGCTGACCCTCACCGATCACCTCGAAGCCCTGGGGACCCTGACGCTCGCCGTCGTGAGCCCCGACAGCCTTGGGCTGTCGTTGGGCGCCTATGGCGTGGCGGGACTGCGGTACCGGTGGGCCACCGGCGAGCCCGATCCCAAGCTTCCGTGGGCTGGCACCTTGATTCCATGACCACCCCGACACGGGATTTTCCGCGAGGAGGAGTCCGTGATCCCATGCGGACCAGTACGTTGGGTGCAGACCTTGCATCGCATTGGGCAGGTCCCATGAGAAAACATCGCCCTTCGTCGACTGTGACTTCCCATCTGCTCACCCTCGCCGCCGAGGCGGAGCGTTATGGTGATTCATGCGAACGGACGCGCTCGTGACGTCCGGGAGCACAGGCCGGGTGCTTCTCGTCGATGACATGCACGATGATGCCAGCCTTTTGGCCCTGCTGCTCGCTCCGCTCGACGCGAATGTCTCGGTGGCGAGCTCAGCCGCCGAGGCGCTAGGCATCCTCGACAACGAGTGCATCGATCTGGTGGTGACCGATCTCAACATGCCCGATGTGAGTGGGCTCGATCTCGCGCGCGAGGTGAAGAGGGCGCCACAACGTCCCCGCCGTGATTTTCATGACTGGTAGCCAGCGCCACACGGACAGGGCCGAGGCATTCGAGGTCGGGGCCGTCGCCTATCTTCAGAAGCCCATCGACGTCGCACATCTCATCGGGCTCGCTCGCGAGATTCTTCGCTCGCGCGCTGCGGCACGCATGACGGACGCCGACAACGACAACGGTCCTCCGTCGGTGCACTGATGACGTCCGGCTGCCGGGCGCCACGACCGAGACGCTAGGCGTCGAGCTTTCGCGGCAGCTCCACGGTGAAGATGCATCCCTGGCCCGGGAGGTTACGCACCCGGATCTCGCCGCCATTTAGCTGCACGGCCTTGCGGCTGATCGACAGCCCGAGCCCGAGCCCCGAGCGATCGGTGCTGCGCTGATGGAAGGGGCGAAAGAGTGCCTCGGCCTGTCCCGGCGGTAGGCCTCCGCACTCGTCCTCGATGTCGATGAACACGAGATCGACGGTCGCGTGCGCCCGAATCCAGATGTGACCGCCGTGGTGCGTGAATTTGAAGGCATTTTGCAGTAAATTGGCCACTGCCGACGACAGAAGCTGCCGGTCCACCTCGATGAGGACAGCGTACTCGACCGGCTCGACGCTGAGCTGGTGACCGCGGGCCTTCGCCTCGATGACGGCCGCGATTTCCATTTCCTCGATGAGCTCGGCAAGGCGAATCGTCTCGCGCCGGGGCATGGTCGACTCGAGGCGCACCTCGGCGAGCGAGCGATCGATGACGTCGTTGAGGCCCTTCAGGCTGCGATCGAGGAGCGCTCCGGTGCTTCCGTTGATGGTCACGGTTCCGCCCTTGAGAATGGTGAACGAGAGCATCGCGGTATTGAGGTGGTTGCGAAGCTCGTGCGCCAGGGCGCCCAGTCGCTCGGTGCCTTGCTCGGACAGCGATTGCTCGCGCAGCCTGCCGTACTCGGTGACGGCCTGCGCGATGGCATCGTCGAGGCAGCGGTTCAGGGTGTGAAACTCATCGACCGTGATCCTCGCGTCGAGCTCGAAGGCAACCTCGGTGACCGCCTGGCAAAGATCGCCGTAGTCGTGAACGACCTGCCCCACGCTGAAGCCAAGCCGAAGCATCTCGTTGCCATGGTTCGTCGCACCCGCCTCCATTTCGGCGCCGAGACCGGCCGAGCCCTTCAAGATGTGGATGAGTTGCTCGAAAAAGAGAGGAACGCCGCTGGTGAGCTCGGCTTCCGATGCCCGCGGAGCCGCCCTTGCGGCGACCTTGGCTTTGGTCCGCGCGATGATCTCGGTGCGCTTGGATTCGAGAAAATCGTGGAGCACCGGTGCCGACCTTTCCGCGAGGCCGGGGGCCTGCGGGCAGCAAATCTAAGGACCGAGGGTCGGAGCGTCCAATCGATACTTACCATTCCACCCATGCGTGGCGATGATGGGCTCGTTACGGGCACTTGGGCGGCTCGGGCTGACAAATGACATCGTGCTTGTCGGTGGCGGCCTTGGTCATCGTTTTCATCTGCTTTTCGAGCCATTCCGCGCCCACCATCGGGGACGTGTTGCTGTAGTCTTCGATGAAGTCGAGCCCTACCGATACGAAGCCCGCGGCCGCGAGCCTGAGCAGGATGGCGCCGCGCGTCTCGCCGGGCTCGAGTTGAAATCGACCCTTCGCCGAAAGCGGCCCTCCGCTCGCTTCGAGGATTTGCACGTCGGTCCACTTGCAAAACCGCTCGATACCGAGGTCGAGCGCAATCCCCTGAAGAGGAAGCAGCGTGGGAACCCACTTGGGAATGTCATCCTCGGACGCCAGGACATTGAGCGCCGGCAGGCCGTCGCGAAAGCGAGCCCGCACCTTGCCAGCCATGTCGAAGTTCTGCCGCGTATCGAGGTGCGCGCTGTCGATTTTGAACTCCGCCCACCAGTCGTCGGTCGTGTGCTGCCTGCTCGAAAGGTCGACGTTGCGCGCCTGGATGACACCGGTCACATCGGCGATCCGGTGGGAGTCGTCTTTGGAGACGACGTCGAGAGAGGCGACGACATCGCCGCCAATTTTCGTCGAGCCGACTTGACCGATGATCCGTTTCACGTCGATGCGCACGGGTCCGTGGACCACGCCGCCGGCGAGGGCCAGCGTGGTCTGAATGGTCGTTGCCGTCGCGTCTGCTTGCCAGCTTTTGGGCGCTCCCACGCCATTTTTCAGATGGATCTTGGTCGAGTCCAGCTTGGCGGCGATCTTGGCTCCGTCCCACGAGCCAGAAAAGAGCATGCGGTTGGCCGCCGCCGCGAATTCGCCCCATCGCAATGACAACCCATCGAGCGATCCGCGCATCGCCGCCGTGGCCGGCGCGCCCTCGGGGGTGAGCAGCGTGCCCGCCACCTGTGCGGACTTCAGCTCGGTGAAGGGGCAGCTTCCCAGCGAGCTGGCCTTGATGTCCGCGGCGCTAACACTTCCCACCATTCTGTCCGAAGTAAACGCGACGTTTGCCGAGGCGGAGGATCCCTCGAATCGTGAGCTGCCAACATCGGCCGTCCAGGTGCCCGTCGTTCCGCGAAGCTCACCGGCCGTCCCTTTGTCGGGCGGAAAGAGGAAGGTTGCGTCGATCTTGGCGAGCGGCGTCGTCGAGGACATCCCGCTCGAGCTGGCTCGCATGTCGTGCATTTCCACCGATCCGCGGGCGTCCTGACCCGTGAACCGCACATCGCCGGCGAGGGACGAGACGCGCAGTCCCTGGTCGTTGATGTCGACCTTGAATTTGTGCGTGCTGGCGTGCACCTGCCCACGCAACCCGCTCTTTTTCGAGAATGAAGAGCGAAGATTCGCCACCGCGTCGGCTGTTCCCTGCCACTTGAGCTTTCCTGCGGTGCCGGCGGCCTCCTCGACGGCAATGTCGATGGATCCAAGCACATCGTCATCAGGCGAGATGGTGACGGCGCCGCTGGCCCGCCCCCGACCTCGCTCGACCACCCACGTTTTTTTGGCGAGCGGCAGATCGTTGAGCCAGGCGAGCTCGGGGAGGGTGGCTTGCTCGACGCGTGCCTGCTCTCCCGCCAGCTCCCATGCTCGCATGATGTCGACGTGCGTCGTCGCGACAGAGGCTTCGAGGCCGCGTAACTGCAGTGGGGGGTGCACGCTCCGGTCGAGGCCGAGCGATCCCCGCCCGAGTAGGACGGCCAGCTGACCGCCGGGCTTTCCCGGCGGTCGATTCGCCGAAACGACGAGATTGCCGTCGACGTGAGCCTTGATCGAGCTGGTGGCGAGCCCGAGGTGATCGGTTGCGTAGGAAAACCGACTCTCGGAAGTGACGCTGCCGTGATCGACGGCCAGGTCGAGGTCGACGGCGCCGCTTCCGTCCTGCAGATGAAAGGAGGCCGAGGGCCCGGCCAGGAAATTGACGCCTTCGAGGTCGGGGACCTGTCCTTTCAGCTGGAGGCGCGCAAAGATGAACTTGAACGGTCCGAGGCCATGAACGGGCTCGGTGTCGAAGTCGTCCACCTTGACGTTCAAGCTGCCTTCCATGTCGTGGAGCACTTGACGCGGTCCGGTGCTGAGCTTTCCGCCCATCAGCGAGAGCTCGGCCGGTCCTACCCACAGCTTCTTTGCGGGTCGCAACCGAAAGGCGCCGCGCACGCGCCCTTCGCCCTGGTAGCGAAACATCTGGGCCCACAGCTCCGTCAAGTGGACGTCCACGTCGTCCATGTGGACGGTCCACAAGTTGTAGTGGGCTTCATCGAGGGGAGCCTCCGGCGCATCGGAGAGGCGCAGCGGCGGATCTTCGAATTCGAAGATGGGAGGCAGCGCGCTGACGAACGGGGCGTCCGCCGATTCGGGTTCGATGCGGTGCCGGAAGCGGCATACGACGCCGTCTCCCCGCACCTTGGTGGCATGGAGGGTCTGATGAGCGAGCTCGATGAGGCGGATGTCGATGTCCGCGTGGGCGAGCTCGAGCGAGAACTCGACGTTGCGGTCCTGCATGGTCAGGCGGACGCCCTCCACGTGGACGTGACCCGGCCAAAAGGACCAGGCACGCCGGAAATTGACCTTCACCTGGTCGGTCCCCTCGAACATCTTCTGCACGCCCCCCAGGGACAGCAGCAGGTTGGCGGCGATCGGGTAGGCGCAAAGGATGCCCACCACCACCCACGCGGCGATGCGGATCCAGCGCCAACCTCGCCGGTGCGCGCTACCTGCGCTCACGTTCGCGATGTCCCTTTGCGCACGGCGGGTAGCATTGCACGTTGTGTACCCCTGTTGACCCCTCCGAGCTCGGCAAGGCCCGGGGTTGGGCCACGGTGGGCGGCCTCAAGAGAGCAAGGCGTCGGTCCGTAGAGTCGGCGGTGCGAATGGCCACCAATCCGCAAGATCGCACGCTCGCCCAGCGGCTTAGTTGGACGTTCGTGCTCTTCGGCGTGCTCGTCGCCGGCGCCTTCGTCGTCACGCTGATTGCCTTCGGGGTGAGCTGGATCTGGCTGACCCCCCAGCTCGAGGACAGCGCGCTCAGGGCGAGGGCCCAAAGCAATGCCCATGCGGCGATGATCGACGAGGAAACTGGGCTCCGAGGGTACATCCAGACAGGCGACGTTCGCTTCCTCGACGCATACACCCGCGGGGAGACCGAGCTGGCCCAGGCCAATGCGGAGCTCGCCCTGCACCCGAGCTCCGTCCCGGAGATTGCCGCGGCGATGATCAACACGCGCCTGGCCGAGGAACGTTGGCGGGAGCGCTGGGGCGAGCCGGCGAGCAACACGCGGCCAGGTGCCATCGCCCCGTCGATGTCCGAAGGCAAAGACCTCTTCGATGCGTACCGGCGCGTACAGAGCCCCCTCGCCGAGGCTCTGGTACAGCGCAGCGAGGTCTTGTCCTTGCGTAACCAGCGAATGATCACGGCGCGCGTTGCGCTCGCGCTCGGCGTGTTCGTGGCGGCGCTCATTCTGGCCATGCGCCAGCATCGGAAGCTGCAGGACGAGATCGTCGCCCCCGTGGCGGCACTGCTCAACCACATCCGACTCATTCGCGACGGTCATCTCGACGCGACTGTCGACGTTGGCGGGCCGCGTGACCTGGCCGAGCTCGCCAAGGGTCTCAATGAGATGGTGGGCACGCTGCGCGCGGCGCGCGAGGTCGCCGCGGAGCGTGATGATGCGCTGCGCGTTCATTCCGTTCGGTTGCGGCAGATCCTGGATGCCAGCCGCGAGTTCTCCGAGAGCCTCAACCTGCGTTACGTCGTGGGGTCCGTCCGGGAGAGCACCGCCGCCCTGGGTGGCTACCAGCGGGTCGTCGTCTGGCTCATGGATGACGAGCAGCGGCGGCTGATCGACAGCGAGGAGGATCACTCCGGTGCCGCCACGGGCGCCGGGGGTCGAGATGGGACACAGGCTCGCGGGGCGCGCCGCCAAGTCGGGGCGGATTGCTTTCGAGGGACCTGACGGTCTGGTGCGGTTCAACGACGGCCGCCAGGGACCGGTTTGCGCGATTGCGATCCCCCTCATTGTCGGAGCACGCGTGGTGGGCGTGCTCGAGGCTCACTACGCCGAGCCGCAGGTGGCCACCAAAGAGGTCGTCGAAATCCTCGAGATGCTCGCCACGCACGCGGCCACGGCCATCGAATCGGCGCGCCTTCACGAGGTGATCGAGGAGCGCAGTCACAAGGACGGCCTGACGCATCTCTTCAATCGGCGCCGCCTCGATGAAGACCTCGAAGCCGAGTGCAAGCGCTGCCTGCGTTATGAGCGACCCCTCGCCTTCGTGATGCTGGACGTCGACCACTTCAAGGCGTTCAACGATTCTCACGGTCACCCGCACGCGGACAAGGCCCTGCAAGAGGTCGCCGATGTCATCGCGGGCTGCGTGCGTGGCACCGACACGGCATACCGCTACGGGGGCGAGGAATTTTGCGTGATGTTGCGCGAGACGAGCGGGCAAGATGCCATGGTGTTCGCCGAGCGGGTCCGCCAACGCATCGAGCAGCGCTTCGCGTCCGGTACCATGGCGGGTATCACCGCATCCTTCGGCGTGGCAGAGTTTTCGATGAGCACCCCGACGCCCCACGCGCTCGTGGAGGCGGCGGATGCTGCCATGTACGATTCGAAGCACGCCGGAAGAAACCGCGTGGTCCTCAGCGCGAGGCCGCCCCTCGCCGTGGCGACCTAGCCCCTCGTTACGCTGCGCAGGACCCTTGCCCCGATGCGCCCCGCGCCGCGAACGGTGACGAAGGCTCCGACAATCGCCAGCGCCGCGCCTCCGACGACGGCCAGCTGCTGCAGCATGGGACCGAGGCTTGCCGAGTGGCCATCGGTGAGCGCGCGCGAGCTCGGTGGGGCCAAATCGCTGGCCTTCGTCTCGGGGCTCGCGACGACGCTGTCCGCGACGACGCCGTCGGCGCGCCGGGACACCTGGGCGTGAAAAGAGATCGCCATGACCATGGCCTCGTCGGTGACGCGGACCTTGCCCCAGGCAACGTTCAAGGCGACTGCATCGAACGGCGCGAGCATGGGAGGGAGGTCGAATCGGTGGCTGAGCATGGCCGCGAATGCCCATGCCAGCCCGACATCTTCTTTGGCGAGCTCGCTGTTGATCTTGTGGGTGATGGCGTGATCTCCCAGCGCGAGAAGGCCCGAAAAATCGGCCCGCTCGATCTCCATTGCAAAGGAAAGCGCGTCGCCCTCCGGCGTCTTGGTGACGCGTGGCCGGATGATCACGCTCAGGGGGTCGATGGTGATCGGTACGGCGATCCCCAGGACGGGCCAGTGAATTCGAGCCTGGGTCGTCATGCGCAGCCCCTCATCAGCGACCAGAGCCAGGTTGGTCGCGCTCGCCAGCTCGATGTACTGATCGGGCGCCGATTCGGGATGGATTTGGATCTTGAGCGGCAGGACCTGCGCGATGAGCGCTTTGAGATCGTCCCTGGAGAGGACAGCTTCTACCCACATGGTCGCGCCATCATGGGTCCTGGTCACGGCCAGCGCCATTGTGCTTACGACCATTGGCCCCCTGCATGGCAGCCATGCTAAGAGTCGAGGGGGTGGGCTGCGTGCCCGGGGGCGGCTCGAGCGAGGTTCTTCGACGCGACGTCCTTGCGGTAACTGCGCGGCGTGATGCCCGACATCCGCCTGAACACGCGGTGAAAATAGGGACCGCTCGCGAAGCCGCACAGCCGCGCGATGGCCTCGATGCCGAAGGTCGTTCGGGCAAGGAGCTGCTTGGCCCGTTCCACGCGCAGGCGACTCACGTACACCTCGAAAGTAACGTGCTCTCGCTGCTTGAACAGCCGCGAAAAATAGTCGGGGGCGAATCCCCCGGCCCGGGCGACTTCGGTGAGCCCGAGAGGGCCGCCCAGGTTGTCGCGGATGAAGGTGACGGCGCGGCGCAGGTTGTTCTCGCGACGCGCCTGCGTGGGCAGGCGCAACGCGATCTCGAGGTCGGCGACGACTCGCCGGTAGCTCACGAAAAGCTCACGGGTGGTGCGGGCAGCTCCAGCGGCTTGCTCGAGGCTGCCCGAGAGGTCGTGCCAGCTCTTCGGCGAGAGAACCCCATGGTCGAGAAATGGCTCGGCGAGTCGCTCGAACCCCACTTCGAGATGAAGTCGCGACGCTTCGAGACCGTAGCCCGTGTGCGTCGCCACGACCTGCACATAGCGCTCGAATCGCGCCGACAGATCGAGTGGCCGCCGCACGTCCGTTTCTGCAAGACCGCGCCGCAAGTCGAGAAGAAGGTGCGCGCGGGGTTGTTTCGGGCCGCTCGAATGTACGAGCACTGCGCCGAGCGATAGCGCCTCTTCTGCGGCGGCGAGCGCGCCAAAGTAATTGTCGGACAGCGATCGGCCGTCGGCTCCCGAGCTCGTCCCGACGTGCAGGCCGAGCCCGAGCTTGCGAGCGAGCCCGCGAGCCTTGTCGGCGAGCGCCACGAAGCCCGCGCGTGCCCTTGCCGCCGAACGTTGGCGGGGCAAAAGGAACATGACGCCGTCGTCCCCAATCTGCCCGCAGGCGACGTTGTCGTGCTTTTTCGCCATGCCCAGGCACGCGCGCTGAAACGAGTCGCGCGCGACGAGCTCCTCGACGGGATCCGAGTCCTCGCTTTGCCCGGCGATGAGGGCGACCAGCGCTTGTTCGGGAATCCGAGTGAGGTGCAGCTCGGCGAGTTGATCGACGAGCATGGGGCTCGCCCAAGTGCGCGTCGTGTTGGGATCGACCATCGTGCGTGCGGCGTCCCACATGCGCGGACCGAACGTGGCATCAGCGAGGACCTTTCCCATCCTTTGAAGGTGGGCCACGTGCCCGGTGGCGTCGCCGTGTCCGGCGATGAAGGCAGCCAGTCGCTCGCCGAAGGTCTTGAACACTTCGATCTGGGTGTCGTCGAAAATGACCGTCGACAATCGCCCCGACGCGTAACGAGCAAACTCCGGATCACCCATGTGGGCATAACGGCCGGTCAAAGCTCGCCATTGCTCGACGAGCTCGGCCGCCGTCGCGGGCTTCGTCAAAAACGGGCCCGCCACGAGCATCTGTCGCGCCTGCTTGCCCTCGCAGATCGGAATGAAGAGGTCGGTGAACCCGGCGTGCTGGCCGAGCACGGCTCGCCTTTGACGAACCGCCCGCCCCATGCACCGCGCGTTGTAGGTCCAGCGCTCGACCTCGACGCCGTGCTCGAGCTCGAAGGAGAGCACATTGGGGACGGTGTGCACCGCATGCCATCCGTCGGGATCGACGAGCGTGAGGCTGACCCCGAGCTGGTGGATCAGCGAAGGTAGCCGCAGCGTGAGCCCCGCTTGCGGACGTGCCAGGGGAGCCGGGTGAAAAACGAAATTCGCCGAGGCAACCAAGTTTCATCGTGGAGTGTAGCACAGTGCATAAATGATAAAGGTAAGATGCATGAATTCCAGGTGCCCGCCGTGCGACACTCGATGCGTGGCCATGAAGAAACGACATCTGCTGATCGCGTCGAACCTTCTCTCGCTGCTGGTCGGAATCGGATGCGGGGCGGACGATCCGGCACCGGGCGTTGCCGAGGGGCCCGGTGGCGACAGCACCGGAACGGCGGGAAGTGGCGGCTCGGGCACGTCGACCGGTGCAATGGGCGGAGGGATGCCAATCGGCGATGCGAGCGGTGCCGGTGGCCGGGGCTCGGGTGGAGATGCCCTGGCGTCGTCCGGCGGAATGGCCGGGATCAAAAGCGCGGCGGGCGGCGCGGCGGGGTCCACCGGCGGAAACGCGATGGGGTTGGCAGGGGCGGTCGGCTGTGGTGGAGCGATGGGTGCTGGCGGCGCGCGCAGCGCAGGCACGGTCGGCGAGTGGACCAACGTCACTCCCGCCTCGATCAACCTGACGGGCAGCGCGTTCAACGGCGACAACTTCGGTGTTCAAGATGTCCTGGTCGATCCCGCCCGCCCCAGCGATCTGTTCGTGTTCGTCTGTCACCAGGGCGTTTACAAGTCGACCGACTACGGCCTCACCTGGGCGAAGGTGAACACCGGGACCAACGGCGCCATGATCGATAGTGGAAAGCCATGGGGCGAGGGGATCGACTCCAACCGCTGCCGAGACCCAAATACGCCTCCCACGCTCTACAGCGCTGGTTCGCAGGGCAGCTTTTGGAAATCGATCGACGGCGGGGTCAACTGGACGAAGCACACGCTCCCCGAAGACGGCAAGGCGCGCTCGCAGGACGCGTACGACGTCGATGTCGATCCCAACGACGGCAAGCACCTCATCGTGGGCTTTCACGAAGAGCCAGGCCTCGTCGAGTCGACCGATGGGGGTGAAACGTGGCGCTCGGTCACGTTTGCAGCAGGCATGGCCTCGGGGACGTCGTGGTACCCGTTCTTCATCGACACCGGTGTTGCCGCCACCACGCGCACGACCTGGCTGATGATCTCCCAGACCACGGCCACGACCGGCACCTGGCGCACCACGAACAGTGGCGCCACGTGGACCAAGGTCGAGGGCAACGAGCACCCTCACGGCCAAAGCCAGATCTTTCAATACAAGGGCGTCGTCTACATGGCCGGCGTCTACGGCACCAACGGATGGGGCGTGTACCGAAGCACCGATTTCGGCGCCACGTGGACGCACCTCGGAAGCGGCGCCGCGCAGGGCGTCATCTACGGAACGCCCAACTACATCTATGCGCAAGCTTCGGGAGCGGTCGGCAACGGAACGATCGATCAGTCGCAGTCCGAGCGAGCCGCACAACCCGGAACGACGTGGGCCACCTGGACAGCGCCGATGATGAGCAACGGTCCCAAGCGAGCCGCGGTCACCTACGACGGTACGCACTACATCATCGTCGGCGGCAACTGGAACGCCGGGATCTGGCGCTTTGTCGAGCCTTGAGGTCATGTCCATGATGCGGCGTTCTTGGGTTGGATGGTCGGTTGCGTTCGCGCTTTGCTCCCCTGCATGCACGGATGACACGGCGACGGCAGGCGACATGGTCGCGACCGAGAGCATGGCAGGCAACGACGTCGCCGGGCCTCTCGAGGCCTCCGCAGCTGGGGGCGGTGGCGGATCGACGGCTCATGACGCGAGCGGCGCCCAGGGGGGCTCGGTCGAGCGTGACGCGAGCGGCGACCGGGGTGGCGGCTCGAACGGTCGTGACGCGAACGGCGCCGAGTCGAGCAGCGCCGAGGCGAGCGGATCGCCACCCGATTTCAACCCCTGCCCCGCCAAGGGGAGCCCATGCATCATCATGCCCCTGGGGGACTCCATTTCGTACGGCGACGGATCGTCGAACCACGGCGGCTACCGTGCGCCGCTCTTTCATCTGGCGCTCACCAACCGCCAGTCGATCACCTTCGTGGGGACCTTCATGGATGGGCCGGACACCGTCGACAACGTGCCGTTCCCGAAGCACCACGAAGGCCACTCGGGCTATGAGATTGCTGGCGACCACGGGATCGCCCCCTTCACCGCGCAAGCCATCAAGGGCTACTCGCCCCAGATGGTGCTGCTCATGATTGGCACCAACGACATCGCCTTCAACGAGGATCCGGCCCACGCGCCCATGCGCCTCGGTGGGCTGCTGGACATCATCCTCGAGACCGACCCCAATCTACTGCTCGTCGTCGCGCAAATCGTGCCCACCACCGATGACGGCAAGAACGCGCTGGTCACAGCCTACAACGCCGAAATCCCGGCTCTGGTCAAAGCCCGCCACGACGCCGGCAAGCACATTGCCATGGTCGACATGAACGGCGCGCTGACCGCGGACGCCAACTACAAGATCGACTACATGTTCAACGAATATCACCCCAACGACGCCGGCTACGTGAAGCTCGCCGAGACCTGGTACGCCAAGATCGGCTCTCTTTTGCGATAGCTACTTT
>JBBSDY010000008.1:0-18745 GCA_038240245.1 Polyangiales bacterium | reverse complement strand
GCCGTCCGGGACGAGGTCCAAGACCTCGAAGCTGCCGGGATTCGCCTGATCCAGATCGACGAGCCGGCCATCCGCGAGGGCCTGCCCCTCCGACGTTCGGAGTGGCCTTCGTACCTGGAGTGGGCGGTAGCGTGCTTTCGTCTCTCGTCATCGAGCGTTGGCAACGAAACGCAGATTCATACGCACATGTGCTACTCGGATTTCAACGACATCATCGAGGCCGTTGCAGCCATGGACGCCGACGTCGTTTCGATCGAGACCTCGCGCTCGAAGATGGACCTTCTGGGTGTCTTTGCCGACTACCGGTACCCGAACGAGGTTGGACCGGGGGTCTACGACATTCACTCGCCCCGCGTACCGACCGAGGCAGAGATGACCGATCTTTTGCGCCATGCTGCGCGCCTCGTCGATCCCACCCGCCTCTGGGTGAACCCGGATTGTGGGCTCAAAACGCGCGGCTGGCCCGAGGTGAAGGCCGCGCTGGTGGCGATGGTGAGCGCGGCCACGCACATGCGCGCCGAGCTTGCGACAACGAGTCTTGCGGCCCACGGCGCGGTCGACGATGCTTGGAGTCGCCCCGATGGGACGCAGAAGGGACCTTCTGAACGTGGTGGAAACCGCCCATGACATGCGAAAGGGCTGGTGTCGGCTCGCGCTAGCCGATGGCGACCTGGTTACGGCCCGCGTCCTTGGCGCGATAGAGCGCGTCATCGGCGCGCTTCAGCGCGGCCTCGAGGGTCTCGTCCGCTTGCCGCTCGACAATCCCCGCGCTGACCGTGGTCGACACCACGGCGCCGCTGACGGTCAACGTCGCCGCGGCGACCGCAGAAAGAAGACGATCGGCCACCAGCCGAGCCTCGGGTAGCCCGGTCTGCACGAAGATCACCGCGAACTCCTCGCCGCCGAAGCGGCCGAGGATATCGGTCTTGCGTAGAACGCGACGGCAGGCATCAGCGATGGCTCTTAGCGCCCGGTCTCCCACCTCGTGGCCGAAGGTGTCGTTGATGTCCTTGAAGTGGTCGGTGTCCAACATGGCCAGCGACACCGGGTGGCCATATCGACGGCTTCGTTCGAAGGCCTGCGCGCCCAGGTCGAGAAAGTGCCTGCGATTGTAGCATCCGGTGAGCGAATCGAGCGTCGCCAGCTCGCGCAGCTTGGCTTCGGTGAGCTTCTGCTCGGTGATGTCGACCGCGCTGACGAGCAGCGCCGGCTCGCCATCGTAGGAGAGCCGTTGCGCCGAAATGAGGGCAGGGAACTCTCGTCCGCTTCGGCTCTTTAGCTGCGCCTGGTAGCTTTCGACGAGCCCCTCTTGACGGACACGATTGAGGAGGCGCGTGCGATCCGACGGATCGACGTAGTAGTCCGGTATCAGCTGCCCGATGACCTCGTTCTCGGGGATCTCGAAGAGCTCGGAGGTTTGTTTGTTGGCGAGGATGACCCGCTGATCGGAGGCGCGGCTCAGCACGAGCACGATGGGGGAGATGTCGAACAGCGTCTTCAAGTTCGTTTCGCTGTGTCGCAGCAGCGCCTCGGCGCGCTTTCGTTCGGCGATCTCGCGTTGCAAATTTTCGTTGGCGAGAGTGAGCTCGGCCGTGCGGGCCTCGATGAGGGACGCGAGGTGCTGCTGGTGCTCCTCGAGCTTCTGCTGGGCCGCGTTGCGCTCTTCGGCCTCGATGGCAAGGGCCACGAAGTCGGCGATCGAGCCGGCCACCAGCTCTTCCCAGTGAAGCCAGCGGCGAGGACCGCCCACGTGCTCGTGGCACACCACACCCACCATCGCGCCCCGAATGAAGACGGGAGCGTCGAGCATCGCGCCGATGCCGTGGGGCTTCAGGTACGTATCCGAGAATTCGCGGGTGCGCGGATCGGCATGCGCATCGGAGGCGGCGATGCTGCGTTCCTCGCCCAGGGCACGGAAGTAGCTCGGGTACGAAGCGGAGAGCAGACACTCGCTCTTTTGGTGGGAGTGCGACGTTCGCTCGAAGAGGTTGTCGCATTCGAGCGCGCTCCGGTCCTCGCGAAAACGCCACACGCTGGCCCGCTCGACGCGCAAGATCCGCGAGGCGACCTCGGTGACCAGCTCGAGCGCTCCGGCCACATTTCCGGTGCTGAGCTCCTCGGAGCGCATGAGCGCCGCGAGGGCCTTGCGGTGCGGATAGAGGACGTCCTCGACCTGTCGCGTCGAGGGCGGATCGTCGAAGTCACTGTCGCGCGGAGGAACGGAGGGCATCAGAACGGGAAAAAGAGGGCGGGCCAGCGGGAAGGTATCCGGCCATGATAACATCGCACGCATGAGTCAGTCGACGGCACCCTCGGGGGGGGGCGCAGGCCGTCGCGCAGGCGGCGTGGACGAGCCGGCTCCCATGTCACGGCGCCCGACGAGCGTGGTCGTCGTGGGCGCGGGGCTCGCCGGACTAGGAGCGGCCCGTGCGCTCGGCGATCTGGGGATATCGGTCGTCGTCGTGGAGGGGCGTGATCGCGTTGGCGGTCGCGTCTGGACTGAAGGCGGCGTCGATCTCGGCGCCCACTGGATCCACGGCACCGAAGGAAATCCCGTCACCCGGCTGGCTCGCCTGCATGGGCTTCCCACGCTCTTCGTGGGCGGCGACAGCACCTACACCGGCGGCTGGGAAAATCTGGTGATCTACGGGACCGACGGGCATCCGCTTTCCGCCGCCGAGAAACAGCGAAGCCTCTTGCTCGTCGACGAAGTGCGCGATTCGCTCGATACGTTGCGCCGCCAGATCGCCTCGGAGGGGGGACCGGACTTGTCGTTTCAGACGGCGCTCTCGCTCGTCCTCGAGGGGCGTGACCTTTCGTCTGACCAGCGCGATCATCTGCACTGGCACCTCACGATGCTCGCTCGCGACGATTGGGCGGCAGGCGCCGAAAACCTGTCCCTGCTCGGGTGGGACGAGGGCTACGAAGTTTACGGCTACGGAGACAGCATCTTCGTCGAGGGAATGCAGCCGCTCGCCGAAAAGCTCGCCGAAGGTCTCGACGTGCGGCTGGGGTACGCCGTCAGCCGCATCGAGCATACCGCGGCCGGCGTTCGTGTCGTCACCTCGCGCGGGAACATCGAGGCAGACGTCGCGATTGTCACCTTGCCGCTCGGCGTTCTCAAGGCGGGCGCCGTGGTCTTCGATCCGCCGCTTCCCGAGCGCAAACGACAGGCGATCGAACGACTGGGGATGGGCACCGTCACCAAGATCGCGCTGGGTTTCGCCGAGCCGTTCTGGCCCAAGGAGCAATATGTCTTCGGGTACCTGTCCGATCGAAGCGACGAGAACCCCACGACCGTCCTCAACCTGTGGAAGAACCATCGACAGCCGGTTTTGGTCCTGCTCGTGGGGGGGCCTCGCGCCGTCGAGATGGAAACATGGTCGGAGCCGGACACCAAAGCGTGGGGCATGGCGGTCGTACGCGGCCTGTTCGGCGCGGCGTGTCCCGAGGCCACGTCGGTGGTCACGACGCGCTGGGCGTCCGATCCGTTCGCTCGCGGGGCCTACTCGTACATTGCCGTGGGCTCGACACCTGACGACATCGATGCGCTCGCCGAGCCGGTGGGAAAGTCGCTATTTTTCGCGGGCGAAGCGACTGCCCGCTCGCACTGGGCGTGCGTCCACGGCGCCTACATTTCTGGGCTGCGCGAGGCGGCCCGTCTCACTGGAGACTCCAGCATTCTGCCGGCGCGGCATTTCACCGAAAACCGGCGATGGCGCGAGATGCTCCAGCGCGCCGATCGATTCTTCAACGTGGTGGGGCGCAGCATCGACGAACAGGAAGCGTCGCTGCGGCTTGGACTTCTGCGCAAGAGCGCCGTGTTCGCCTCCGTTCCGACCGCGGATCTGAAGATCCTGGCGACCATGTTCGAGACGCGTCGCTATGCGGATGGCGACACGATTTGCTCGGCGGGAGAGCCGGCGACCTGCATGTACGCCATCCAGTCGGGCGAAGTGCAAGTCCACCTGACCGGCAGCGCAGCCGTCGTGGCGACCATGGGACCGGCCGACGTTGTCGGCGAGTACGGGATGTTTCGACCGGAAGGGCGCACGGCAAGCCTGGTAGCTCGGGGCGAGACCATCGTCCTCGCGCTCGACTACCAGCGCTTCAAGCGGTTCCTCATGGCGTTTCCCGAATCGATGATGGCCCTCATGTCGCTGACGGTCAGCCGTCTGCACGATCTGCAGTCGGGTCTCTCGGGGACCCAAAAGAGCTGGTTTGGTCGCTGGAGCGCGCGGCCGACCCGCATTCCGTAAACCGTCCGGCTCTTGTACACTCACCGGACGATGAGCCGCACCGCCCTTCTTCTTTCGCTGGTCGCCGCCCTCTTCTTTGCCGTGGGCGGCGTATTCATGAAGATGTCGAGCGGTCTCGAGCGACTCGTTCCCGGGACCATCGCCCTCGGGCTCTTTCTCGCTGGCGCCGTCGTGCAAACGCTGGCTCTCAAGCACGCCGAGCTGGGGGTAGCTTACGTCTTCGTGCTCGGCCTCGAAGCGGTTCTGGCCTTCACGTTCGGCGCGGTGTTCTTCGACGAGACCGTTTCGTTGCCCAAAGTGCTGGGCGTGGCCCTCATCATCGGCGGCTTTGCGCTCTTGAACGCAGGAGCGGCGGCGGCAGCGCGCTGAAGCGCTACTTCCACCGTGCCCGGCCGAGAGCGAAGGCCGTCGAGCTTGCCGTCGGTCAGTCGCGTGGCGAGTGCGTTTCGATGTACTGGACGACCTTCTCGAGCGTCTTCGGATCGCTGGCGAAGCGCTTCTTGGCTTCCTCGCGCAGCTCGTTCTTTCTCTTGGTGATGTCGGCCTTGGACTTGCCGGCGTACATCTGGCCTAGATCGTGATCGACCTTCTGAACGGTGGCTGGCTCGATCTTCACCGGCGTCTTGACGAGCGCCTGAACAGTTTGCCACTTGGCGGCGATGTCGGCGACGGCGGCGCGCTGTTGAATCACGAGGGGCAGCTTGGCGGGATCGGCATGGGTGAAGGCAACCGCGACGAGCTGTCGGTTGTTGGCAGCCACAGCGGGAGGCAAAAGGATGGCCGTGCTGGCGATGGCCATGCCCGACGGGGGCGCCACGCCGGGCGCGGGTTTCGGCACGAGGCGATCGAGCGCGTCGAGATCGGACTGCAGCTTGGAGTTGGCGACCTTCTGCATGGTGTCGACGAGAGCCTGGGCGGTCGCGGCCGAATCCTGAAGCTGCTGCAGCGTGCCCTTGACTTGGTTGAGATCGCCGATGGCTTCCTGGCTGACCTCGTTGGTGATCCGATCGAGCATCGCCGGCACCTGGGCCGTGATGCGCTGAACATCGGCGGTGATCTGCGCCGTCGGATCGAAGAGCCGCTCGGGATGGGTCAAGAGATCGATCAGGCTGTCGCGCAAGAGGTTCAACGGCGTGATGGCAAGATCGAGGCTGATCTGCTGCGCGGTTTGCAAATGCCGAAGAGCTGCCGTGACTGCCGCTGCCTCGGCCTGAGCGACCTGGTTGGCGGGCGCGTTGGCCTTCGAACGCAAATCTTGCATGAAGGCGTCGGCCCGGGTGAGCGAGTCTTTGATGGCCTGTGCATCGGCCGCCTTGGGAGCGCCAGGAACGTTGGCGTTGACGATCGGCGCTTGCTGCAGGGCTCCCGCGACGGCAGCGGGCGATGCGGTGACGGGCTTGGCGATGACCCCCTTTTGCAGGGCGGCGCCGCCAGCGAGGGTGGGCGCCATGACGATCGTCTTGGGGGGATTGGCGATTTCGTGCGCCTTGGCGGCGTGATTTTGCAGATCGGTCATCGCCTGCATGCGAAGCTGCTTTAGCTCGTTGGTGGCGTCGCCGACCGCCTTGCTGGCCTGCGCCGTGATGTTGTTGGCCTGGTTGCGCAGCGTGTTGCCCATCGTCTCGACGAGCTGCTTCATGGCGTTGACGCTATCGATGATCGACTGGATCTGACAGGTTACGCCGCCCGTGGCGACCGCCGCCGCGCAGCTCCAGAAATCGTCGCAGCAGCCCGCACGGGCAACGCCCGTGACGGCGAGGGATCCAAGGAGAGCAAGGGCCGACATGGTGATTCTGCGCATTCGAGTGACTCCGTTCGGGCGACGTGGGCCGCCGGTTGGGGCAAAGGGTGGGTTAACGAGGAGAGACGAGACTCTCCGCCAAGTGATTCAAAGTTTGCTTGATTTCAGCGCGAGCCGTCCGGACCTTGTCCGTGAAAGACGGCCTCGATGTCGTGCCCATCGGGATCGAGCACGAACGCTCCGTAGTAGTGCGGATGGTAGTGCGCCCTGACGCCCGGCGCGCCGAAATCCTTGCCACCGGCGGCTAACGCAGCCTTGTAGAACGCTTCGACCTCGCCACGATCGCGTGCCGCGAACGCCACGTGCGTCGTGGTGATGACGCGCAGGTGCTCGGCCTATTGAAAGCTGGCCGGGCCCGAGCCGATCCAAAAATCCGGCTTTCCGCCGCGACCGAAGCCGCACGTCTGGCCAAAGTCCATCACCGGCTTGATGCCCAGGGGGGCGAGTGCCTTCTCGTAGAAGGCCTTGGAGCGGGCATAGTCGCTGACGCTGAGGGTGATGTGATCGAGACTGCTCATGATCATTCTCCGAGCATGCACCCTACGACGATCGACGAGCCGGGAGAAGTCCGAAGAGAGCGGAGTTTTTCAATGTGCGTGCGTCAGAAGCGCGGGCGCGGGTTGAATTGCGCGAAGGCGCCGGGACAATGCGCGCATAGGTCGAGGATGAAGTTGACGACCCTGATGTTGGCGATGGCGGTGGCCGGTGTGGCTTGCGGAGGCGACGATTCTGGCGGCGGCCCTGCCGGCACGGCAGAAAACGGACAGGCGGGCACTTCGTCGGGCAGCGGCGTAGGAGGCGCACCGACCGGTGGATCCGAGGGCACATCGGGATCACAAAACGGCGTTTCGGGCTCGCCGGGCGCAGGCGGGGCTCTGGGCGCGGGCGGTGCAGCGGGTGCGGGCGGCGCAGCGGGTGCACAGGCAGCGCCCGATGCGGCCGTCGATGCGCCTGTGGGTGCGGGCGGCTCTTCGGTCCTGAGGGACGCGGGGACGAAAGACGCGGCGGTCTCGTGCGCCAGCGCCGATCCATTGAAGACCGGCAACACGGGACACGACGCCTTCCGACTGCACGCTCATCGACCTTGCAGGCAAGTACCAACACCCCGATGCAATGATGCTAAAAGCGCAGGTCAACCAGGAATCGGACTTCGGCGAGTTCGCGGTGAGCATGGACAGCCCGTGCGGGATTCACGCGGGGTGGACTGACGCCGAATCGAAGTCGTTCGGTCTCATCCAGACGACGCCGGCGTGCGGCGAAGCCAAGGTCGCGTTGCTCGCCAACGGACATCCCAACCTCACCCAAGACATGTCGTCGCCGCTCTGGGCCAATTCCGTCTTCAACCCCGCGATCAATCTCGATCAAGGAGCGATGACGATTTCCCAGTCCATGAAAGCGCTCCGGGCGAAGTACGCTGGCTGCACCGAAAACCAATACACGCTGATGTCGGCCGGAGCGTTCAACTCGGGCGACAATGCCGTCCTCGGCTGCGGGCAGTACAATGCGCGTGCCCAGATGTACGTCGACGCCGTGCTCGGTCGCTACCAAAGCCTCGCCAGGGCAGCCAACTATCCCTATCGATACTGATCCGCGTCGCGCGGCCAGCGACCCACGCCGGCGCTATTGTGGTACTCAAGAGAGTGCCGTGATCATCACCTGCCCGGGCTGTCATTCACGCTACGACGTCGCCGGACGCAAGGCCGGTACGAGAGCGCGATGCCGCTGCGGCTCGGTGCTTTGCATCCCCAAGCTGAGCGATTCGGCCGAGATGCTTCGTTGTCCCGGCTGTGGCGCGCCGTCTTCTCCCGACGTCGTGAGCTGCGCGTACTGTCACGCCGTGCTCGCCGTGGTGGCATGCCCGGGTTGCTTCGGCCGGGTGTTCGTGGGGTCCAACCACTGCCAACACTGTGGCGCCGAGATGGTCGTGGGAGCGCACGCCGAGCTCGATGAGGTCTCGCAACGCAAGTGCCCTCGCTGCGCCGCCAAGCCCTCCGAGCTGGTGGCGCACCTGCTTGGCGAAACCACGCTCGACGAGTGTGACGCGTGCGGCGGCGTCTGGCTCGAAGCCGCGACTTTCGAAAAGCTGATCAAGAGCCGTGACGAGCAGGCCAAGATCCTTTCGGGTCATGGTCCCTACCTCGAGCTCGAGGCCTTCTCGCCGCACGCCATCGAAGCACCGCGCTATTTGCCGTGCCCCGATTGCCGGCAGCTCATGAACCGCAAGAATTTCGCCGAAAGCTCGGGCGTCATCGTCGACGTGTGCCGCCAGCATGGCTTTTGGTTCGATCGCGACGAGCTGGGGCGCATCATTCAGTTCGTGATGAAGGGCGGCCTCGATGAGTCACGGCGTCGCGAGCTCGAGCGACTGCACCACGACCTCAAGCAGAAGCGGCTCGAGATCGCGGGCCTCGGGTCGCCGATGATGCACGAAGTGCCGAGCCGCTACGACGGCGCATGGCTCGACGACGTGGTCCGCCTGTTTCGCGACTTCTTGCACTGAGTGCTCACTGCCCGAGGTACCCCGCGCCCGTCGAGGTGCCGACGCGCCCGCCAACCCCGGGCACCGAAAACGCTTGCTCGAAGGTGAAGGCGATCGTGAAGGGAGCGAAGCGGCCGGGCGGAGGATCGGGGTTGGTCCTGTCGCCCAGAGGAAAACCGATGTCGCTCCGGAAGACGATACGATCGAGCTGAGGAAACAGAATGCGAATGCCGACGCCGGCCGATTGCCGCATGCGAAATCGATCGAAACCGTTGGCCGCATTGCCGACGTCCAGGAACGCTGCGCCGCCCAACTGACAGGCGAAGATCTCCACGGGGCGCGTGCGAAATTCCAGGTTGTAGACGATGAGGTCTTTTCCCCGAAAGCTGTTGCTCGGATACCCACGCAACCGTCCGTCGCCTCCCAAAAACGACTGGCGGTTCAGGTAGTTTTGATACCGGTTGAGCGCGCCTGCATCGAACACGAGGCGCCCGAATCCGAGACGCGGGGTGACCAGCCGAAGGTCGGCGGCGATCGCGGCGTCAGAGAGGGTGGAGCGATCGCCTTCCATCGTCGAATCGATGGAGATCCGTGCCAGACCATCGCCCATCGGTACCGTGTACTGAAACGCGGCGTACGTTCCCACGAACGTGCGCGACGAGCCAAGGGCCTCGGTGACCGGATAGACGCGCAACCAGACGTCGTGGCCGAGTCGGAAGTCCTCCTGCAGGCCGAGCGTCTCGAAGTCGAGCACGCGCGAGAAATTCGACGTGTAGCCGCGATACTGAACGAACGGCCCCACCCGGTTCTCGCCGGTGGGCAGGCTCTGCGCCGTGAAGGCGGCGATGGCGCGCGGATCGGCTCCCGGCTGGACGGGCGGACGATATTCGCGCAGGTTCATCTCGATGCCCGCGGTAAAATCGTGCTTGATGGCCCATCCGAACGAGCGCGTGATGTTGGCGCCTTCGGCGACGCGCCGCGAGCGGTAGGCCCAGAGCACGCCATTCTCGTCCATCGCCAGCTTGCCGTTTCGATAGAGCCGCGCGACTCCGTCGGACCACGTCGTACCGATCGCCCATGCCCATTCGGTGCGGGCCGAATAGAACGATTTTCCCACCCCCAGCGAACCCGCCGAGCCCTCGAGATCGCCGTATCGGTTCCAGGTCAGCGAGAGATCGGCCGACAGAGCCAGCCGCCGGCCGTCGATGCGCGGAATCCGATAGCCCAGGCCCACGGTGCGAGATTCGGGCTGGTAGACGAATGCGGCCTGAATGATCTGGTGCGAGCCGGCGAGGTTGGACTCGGTGGGAACCGCCTGCAGTGTTTCGAGCCCGCCTCCGACGAACGAAACGTCCCACCCCATCCGCAGGCTCCAGACATCCTTGGTGACGATGAGCACGCGCACCCGATCGGGGGAGCTTCCCTGGGTCGCGGCACAAATCACGAGCGAGAGCTGGGGTATCCCGCGCAGGTTGCGCGCCGTCTCGTCGCAGAGGGCGCGCTGGTATCTATCGCCCACCGAGAGGAGCACCTCGCGCTCGATGACGTAGTGCCGCGTCGTCACGTGAAACCAGTTCAGGGCCGACGGCACCGGATCGCGTGGCTCGATCACGTCGAGCGTCACGACGTCGATGCCCTCGACGATCTTGCCCTCCGGTCGCGGATCGGGCTTCGCATCGAGCTGGGCGGCCGCGTCGTTGATGGAAGACTGCTCGTAGGGTGAATAGCTGTGCTCGAGCGTGCTCGGCTCGTCATCGGCGCGCGCCGAGGTGGACGCAGAAAGCCCCACCAGAACCCAAAGAACGCTGGCGGCGCGGCGCCAGACGCTCATACCGAAGAGCGATGGAGAGATTGTGGAGAAGTCCGGCGCGCGCACTTGGCCATGACCAGCTTGCATCGTTGGTGGGCCGAAACTTCGAAGTCGAAAGGAGCGTTCGTCATAGCACCCCCCAAGTATGCGAATGGTCACATCTGCGACCTGGTACGCGAGGTGCATTACATCGAATTGTCCGCGCGAAGAGTGGTCGTCCCCCCCCCGACCCCTTCGCGCGGATACTTTTTGTGGCCCCGACGTGCCCGTCAGCCGTCGACATCCAGGCCTTCCGTGAGCTTCAGGTGCGCGCCAACGATGCCGCACACCCAGGCCGGAGCCGGGGTCGACACGCCCGCCTGGCCCCCACGCGCCTGGATGTCCCGTACCACCGGCTCGAGATCGGAGTGCAGCTCGCCCTGGAAGCGGCCAAGATCGACGGTGATCGCCGCGGGCAGCTCGTGGACGTCGACGTGGTTGGTGGGCCCGCGCACCTTGAAGATGCGCGTCGAGGCCCGTGTCGCCGACAACACTACGTAGGCGCTCACCGCCCCGGGTTGCCCCCCTCCGGGCTCGACGATGCCGCCGGCGACCATCAAGAGCTTCGACATCTTCGACACCTCTTTCACTTCGACGAGCTCTTGCCCGCGATGGCTTTCTTCAGCGCGTCGAAGGCAGCCTCGTATTCCTTCTTGATGGCGTCGTTGCGCTGGTCGATCTCCTTGATCAGTGCCTGGAGCTGGGGAACGGCCGAGTCGATGCGAACCTTGCCGTCTTCCATCTTCGCGATGCGGTCGTTGGACGCCTTCTTGTCGCCGGCCGAACGTCCGGGCTCGGTCTGGAAGGTGCGCTCGTCGGCGACGCCCTGGTCGAGCGTCTTTCTCACCTGGCTCGCCTCGTCGAGCAGGCGCGTCGCCTGCGCCTTCAGCTCGATGGTGCGAACGTACGAGGTGTAGCTCGTCTCGCTGATGTCATCGGCTTGCTTCTCGAGCGCGGCCGCGTTGCCCTTGCCGAGCGATTCGCGGTAGCGCTCGATGATCACGTGGGCATCGTTGTGCGCGCGCAGCCTTTTCTCCTGTTGCTTGTCGACGGCGTCCTTGAGCGACGAAGCCACCGCGCCCGAGACGTCGACGTCGCAGTCCTTCTTCTTGACGACGTATTGCGCCGACCCTGCCACCTTGCGCGTGATCTCGCCGTTGTCCTGGGTGAAGAAGTCTCGCGCCGTCTCGGCGTCGTGGCGGCCTTGCACGTACGACGAGCTGCGCCCGGCCTCGTCGGCCCGGGTGACGATGGCCTGCACGACCGGCCACGGCGGGTCTTTCAGCTGCTCGGGGTACTTGGGAAAATCGGTGGTGCTCTTGCGCACCGCTCCCTCGGCGTTCACGTAGTCGTTGGAAACCGATTGCAAAGTGGCGGGATACTCGGCGGCGTAGTTGGCCTGGCTGGACGATGATGCAACCTGCGGTTCGATCTTTTGACCGGCGCACGCCAGGCAAAGGGCACCGGCCAGCAGCATCCACGTCGTCATCATTGCGATTTTCATGGTGCGGAAGACTAGAACAAACCCGCGTCCGCCAGCAAACTCGCGCTCGAGAACGCTGCGGAAAACGGCGACGCCAAAAGATGAGCTTTCGTAGGCAGTTGGCATCGCCACACGTGAGCTCGGCCGAACGTCGCAGCCCGAGCACGATCCCCTTCGGCAGGCGGCCACGGTGCGTGCTACGTTAGTCGACGTGTGGGTTAGGCGCGCCGCAATTCGACCTGTACCACTCTATGCGAGGGTACCAACGGGCGTGCTCGGCGAGATCGAAACCGATCTCGCCGACGACGACGAGATCGCTCGCGACAGGCTCGATAGCGCGTTCGCCCGCTTCGAGTCGGCGCAGCCCGCCATTGCCGAACGGGTGGCGAGCGCGCTCGGCCGGCCCATCGACGAGACCGCTCTTGCCCTGGGGTACTTTCTCACGCTCGCCATCTGGCTCGCGTTCGAGCGCAACTTCGAAGGGCGCCTTGGCGAGGTGCTCGACGACGAGCTCGAGGCCGCCGAGCAATCGCTGGCTCTCGACGAAGAGCTGCGGCGCGTCGATCCCGCAGAAGCCGTCGACTCCGACGATGTGGTTGCGATGGAGCAACCCGACTTGCTGTCGTTCGTGCACGAGCACCTCGACAACGCCCTCGAGGCTCACGCCGGTGAGGTCGACGTCGATGACGTGCACGCCATCTATCGCGTCGTTCTGATTGAAGTGCTCGCACTGTCCTACGCCGTGCGTCCCCCCGAGCACTACCGGCTGCCCAAGAGCGAGTTCTTGGCGTAGTCAGTCCATCACCGTGATCTCCAGCGACAGCATGGCCGAGTACCAGATCCTGGTCCGGTAATCGGTTGGACGAACCAGGTAGGCGCCCGTCGTGTCGCCGGTCTCGTGCTCCACGCTCGGCTTTGCAAATCCGACGAGCGAGACGCCACCTCGCGCCTCGAGGGCGATTCCGGTGCTCAGACGCAGGCGCGCGCCCGCGGTGATTTCTTCGAAGTGGCCCAGCCGCGTTGCCGACACCGCGTGCGGTCCCGTCATGGCGGTTGCGTCCCAGCTCGCGTAGTCGTCGGCCAGAACGATGCCCAGCTCGCCACCGATCCATGGCTCGACCCTGCCAAAGCCCCACGGGACGAAGCGTAGCTCGCCGGCGAACCGCGACAGCGCGTGCGCATAGCTCCCCTTGCCGTCCGAAGAGGACGGCGCGAGCCAGATCACGATCCCGCCTTCGAGCTGCGGACGGAAACGGCGCGTCACCTCGAGGCTGTATCCGGCGAACGTCGCGCTGGACAAGGGAACATGGGCCGCGTCGTAACCGACCGGCGCCTTGAAGGGCGCGATCGCCGCAAATCCGAGGCCGACGGTCGTCTCCCGTTGCGGCGGGCTCGTGGGCTCGGCAGTCGCCGCCGCAACCTCGGCCGCGGCGTTTCCGCAGATGGCGGCGCCGGCGACACCAAGGACGAAGACCGAGCGAGGATTCAGGTGGGTATCCAAAAGGAAAAGCGCGCCCCCGCGGTGGGCGCCGAGCCTGCCGTGATGTCTCCGCCGTGGGCCTTCACGATCGCCCGGCAGAGAGCCAGTCCGAGCCCCATCCCGGTGGCCTTGGTCGTGAACAGCGGATCGAAGATGCTGCGGGCCAGATCGGCCTCGATCCCGGGGCCGTCGTCATCGATGATCACATGGACGCGATCGCCGTCGCGATGGACCCTGGTCGTCACGGCGCCCCGTCCCCGGGAGACCAACGCCTCGAGCGCGTTCAGGTAGAGGTTGGCCAGGACGCGCTCGAGCAGTACCGCGTCGCACCGCATCGTGAGATCGGGCGGCTCGATCGAAACCGAAAAGGTCACGTTGGTGGGAAGGACGACCGCCCGCCGCGCGGCGTCGACCAGGGCGGCGACGTTCGCCGGCTCGAGGGTCACGGCTTCGCCACGAGCGAGACCGAGGACCGCGCCGATGACCCGCTGGGCCCGCCGGATCTCCAGGGTCACCTTGTCGAGGTGCCGCACCAGCTTGCCCTTGTCGTCGAGATCGCGACGCGCAAGAAAAAGCGACGACTCGGCAACGGCGAGCGCGTTGCGAAGCTCGTGAGCGACGCTCGCGCCCACGGCTCCAGCGCTGGCGAGACGCGCCGCCCGTTCAGCGAGGTCGGACGGAACGTCGTCTGGGGCCATGTGATGCAAGGGTGGCCGCACGCCCGTCGCGCCGCAAGCCCGAGTGCCACCGAAGGCACAATGTGTGTATAGTTCGTCTCGTGGCAACAGCGGATCTTTACGGCCTGGTTGGTCAGGTGCTAGACGGTCAGTTTCGAGTCGATCGACCCATCGGGGAGGGCGGATTCAGCGTCGTTTATGCCGGCATGCACATCGGGCTGGACGAACCGGTGGCCATCAAATGCCTCAAGCTCCAGACCCAGCTCGGGTCCGCCGTGGTCGAAGCGTTCATCCGACGCTTTCGCGACGAGAGCAAGATTCACTACCGCCTTTCGCGCGGCTCGCTCCACATCGCGCGAACCATTGCCGCCGGCACGACCATGGCCCCGGCCACCGGCGCGCTCGTGCCATACATGGTGCTCGAGTGGCTCGAGGGCTACACCCTTTCCGAAGAGCTTCGCGCGCGAAGGCAGCGCGGCGAGAAGGGGCGAAGCGTGCAAGAGGTGCTTCGGCTGCTCGATCCCGTTGCCGACGCAATGGCGTTCGCGCACGCACAGGGTGTCGTTCACCGCGATCTGAATCCATCCAATATCTTCGTGGCCCATGCGCATGGGACGTCCAAGCTCAAGGTGCTCGACTTCGGCGTCGCCAAGGTGATCTCCGATCACGCGCTCGCGCTCGGACCGCGAGCTGCGACCATCGGACAGATCCGGATGTTCACCCCAGCCTACGCAGCGCCCGAGCAGTTCCACGAAGCGCTCGGGCCGATTGGCCCCCAGACCGACGTCTACTCGTTTGCCGTGCTCGTCGTCGAGCTTCTGGCCGACCGCACCCCCATCGAAGGTGAGCACATCGGCGAGTACGCCGATCGCGCGCTCGATCCCGAGCGCCGGCCCACTCCACGGTCGATGGGAGTCTCGGTGGGCGACGCCGTCGAGGCGGTCATTGCGAAAGCGGTCACCGTCGATCCCTCGCAGCGCCCCAGCGATGTCGGCGAGTTCTGGGGAATGCTCAAGAACGCCGCGAACCGCGATGCGCAACAATTCCGTGGCGGAGAATACCGTGGCGTGGCGCAGGCTGGCTTTCCCAAGCCGCCCGTCGATGCGGCTCCGTCGGCGCGGGCGATGTACGCCCCCCGGGTGACAGCAGGCAAGCTCCCCGTTCCCGAGGGAGACGTCTCCATCTACAGCCCATCGGCCCATCCTCCGAGTCGACCACCTGCCAACCCGAACCCGCAGCGTACCTCGGCTGCTCCCATCACCGCGCAGCCTGCGTTGCTTCCTGCGGCCGGTGCGCGCGCTTCGACCGAAGGTGAGGGCGGCGGTGCGGGGCGCTATGGCTATTACTCGTCGCGTCCTCCGCCGCCCCGGTGGGATTCGGAGACGCCGGCTCCTCAAGCGGTCATGGATAGCTTGCGCGTCCCGCGCGCGCCCCGTGCCGAGAGCATGGGCCTGGGTAAAACGGTGAGCGCGTCCGAGCTGGCCGATACGCGGGCGAGCGCGTCCGAGCTGGCCGATACGCGGGCGAGCGTATCGGAGCCCGATCGCGAGGGATCTCGCAGCGCGGGGCCCGTTCGCAAGGCGACACTTCTGCAAGGAAGCTTGAGCACGGCGCTCGACGCGAATCGAATTTCGCCCGCGCTCACGCCGACGCCCAGCCCCTACGTCATGCCCGTCGCGCCAACTCCCCCACCGCCCGTCGCGGTCGCCAGCACCCTCTCGTCCGCCTTTGGTACGGCCGCTGCGGCGCGTCGAGCGCCCAACCAAAATCCGCAGGGCACCGGGTTCGACGCGACCGTCGAGGCGCCTCTCATGACGCCGCCCCCTGCACGCGCGGCGTCGCCGAGCCAGAGCTCCAACCTGGGAGATACAGCGCAGTCGACCGCTCCGTTGCGCACGCCGATGCCCACGCAGCCGTCGGTGTGGCAGCCCATGCCCCTTGCGATTCCCGAACGCATCGAGCCCCCCCGGACGCAACCAAGCGCGCCGCGCCCGGCCACGGTCAACAAGAAGAGCAACGTTCCGCTCGTAGTCGCCATCGCGATCGCGCTTACGGTCATGCTCGTCGTGGTCGCCGTCGTGGCCAACCAATTCGCCCACTAGGCGGCTAAAGAAGCTCGACACCGGTTGCGTCGAGCTCGACCTTGACCGTCTTGCCGGTGGCCTGGGTGGCCTCTTGCTCGCATTCGCCGTTGTCGGGGCGGGGGAGGACCGTGCCCTCGACGATGGCGCGGCGGCCGGCGGCGTTCTTGGGAATGAAAAAGCTGTGACCGCTCATTCGGATGTGGGCCTCACTGTTGGTGTCGACGATCTCCATCCAGCAGCCCATGGCCTGGCACACGGCGCTGACGCGGCCCTCGGTCCTGACCGTCGTCTTCGCGTACTTTGGTGTGTCTTTCGCAATGCTCGTCAGTGGAACGACGGTGGTGCCGCGAATGGGTGCGCCGAGCTTGAGCGAGGTGGAGGCGCTCGCCTGCGGGATCGCGGCGTCGGCGGGCTCTTTCGACCGACATCCGCCCTGTGACAAGGCAACGCCGATCGGCAACGCGAAAGCCAGGGCAGCGACGAATGGCTTTCCGACCATACGCCCATAGTCTGACATCTAGAACGCGCGTTTGCCACGCCAAACGGCGGGGACTACGCTCTGCCATGCCGTCAAGATCTGACTTAGCACTGCTGGAGGAGCCCGACATGCATCAGACGAGAAAGAGTTCTACATCTGGGGCGCGCCGCGCACCGGTCTGTCGCGCCCTGGCGTTGTTGCTCTTTGCGCTCGCGGTTCTCGCGATCCCCCGCCGAGCCCACGCCATGGTCAATGTCGGCGCCGAGGGCGGCCTCGTCAAACGAACGGCCGATTCGCCCTACAACCTCAAGGTCGGATTCGGCTACGGCGCGCACGCCGAGCTCGACATGTTGCCCCTGCTCAAGCTCGGCCCCTACTACCTTCACTACGAGCTTTCATCGGCCGACCAGCCGTCGCCCGGTTCAGCCGATGCCACTTTCAATACGCTCGGTCTGCGAGCGCGGGTGATCTTGCCCGTGCCCGGCAGCTTCAAACCCTACGCGTACATCGGAGCGGGCTACACCTGGGTCAACTACGTGCAGAACAGCGGCGATCACACAGGCCGCTTCGTGGAGACACCGATTGGTGTCGGAGTCGCCGACGAGTTCGCCGAGATCTTTCACCTGAGCCTCGACGTCGCCTACCGTCCTGGCGTGGCCTTCGGCGGCGACGCATACGACACGTACAACGTCGCGCACCCCGGTGGTGGGTGGTCTCTCATGCTCGGCGTCGCGCTCAACCTGTAGCCCAGGGCGAGCTACTACACGGCTTTTCCGAAAAAGTGCGTGGCGAGCCACGGCGACTGAAGCGTATCCGACCTTCGCCCCCCTTCGTTGGCACACCCACGCCCGAGTCTACGGGGCCATCGCCGACCCCCGTTCGGCCCAAAGACCCACGCGGGAGCCGTTTAGCTCTGTGATTAACATGTATCTCGATGGTCAAGGCTCGTTCGCACGTCGCATGGGTGTTTGCGCTTTTCGTTGCGGCCGCGGGCTGCGTCGGCGAGGCGAAGCACCAGGCCCAGGCACCTGCATCGCAACCTGTCGCGGCGTCTCGACGAGGCGCTCCAACGAGCAGCGCCGCTGCGCGCCCTGCGGTGGGCGGGGGGCCACGCGATCTGGAATGCAGCGCCTACCTGTCTCCTCCGGATCGGAGCTGGCTGCCAACCGCTCTCTCGGGCGTGGCGTGGCTCGACTCGTGCCCGCCCAAGGCCTTGCCTCCCATCGACAGCTCACCCCAGGCCAATACCAAGTAGTTAGCCGACGGGCCGTGAGCGATCGCGCGACGCGCCGCCGGATCAGGGGCGTGAGCGATCGCGTGACGTGCCGCCGGATCACTCGGCGTTGCGGATGCGCACGGTGAGATCTTCGTGCTCGCGCCACAGCGCGTCGGGGAGTCTGGGCCCGAACGTGCCAAAAAAAGCGCGCTGCGCCTCGGCCTCGTCCTTCCAGGCGTGCGGATCGATCTCGAGAAGCTTGTCGAGATCGCCCTCGGGCAAGTCGAGGCCGACGAGATCGAGGCTCGCCTTGGTGGGGACATAGCCAACGATTGTTTGCTCTGCCTCGGCCTCGCCGCGAACGCGCTCGGCGATCCACTTGAGCACGCGCACGTTCTCGCCGAACCCAGGCCAGAGGCATTTGCCGTCGGGACCGCGTCGAAACCAGTTGACGTGAAAGATGGCGGGCGGCCGCGATGCTTTCTGTCCCATCGACAGCCAGTGAGCGAAGTAATCGGCCATGTTGTAGCCACAGAAAGGGAGCATCGCCATGGGATCGTGGCGAGGAATCCCGGTGGTGCCCGTCGCCGCGGCCGTCGTCTCCGATACGAGGGTCGCCCCCATGTAGACGCCGTGATTCCAGCTCGTCGCTTGCATCACCAGAGGTGCGAGTCCCACGCGCCGACCGCCGAAGATGATGGCCGAGATGGGCACGCCTTGCGGATCGTCGATGGACGGGCTGGCGCTCGCGCACGCCTTGAGCGCGATGGTGAAGCGCGCATTGGGGTGCGAGGCTGGCTCGCTCGAGCCCTTCTGCCAGACGTGCCCTTTCCAGTCGAGCATCCCGTCCACCGGCTCTTCGCCCATCCCCTCCCACCACGGCGACCGGTCGGGTCGCAGCGCGACGTTGGTGAAGATGGCGTCGTGCCGGAGAGCACG
>JBBSDY010000007.1:0-18919 GCA_038240245.1 Polyangiales bacterium | reverse complement strand
GGCCATCGTGATTGGAAGGCACGCGAAGCCCCACGAGGCCGCCGCCGCGGCGACCGTCCCCCATCTGTCCTTCAGCGCTAGATAGAGAAACGGAGGGGTGAGGATGCTCATGACGATCGCTGGCAGAGGCACCGCGAAATCCCGGTTGCCGAACAGCGTCGCCATCAATCCACCGAGCCAGTAGATTCCGTAGGGGTGGCTGCACATCCAGGCGCTCTGGGGAGGCTTGTCGGACGTGTAGAAATTCCAAGACGGATACAGAGTGTCCCAGCGAAAACAGTTCTCGCCGATCATCGCATTGGTGACGAGCCCACCACCCAGGTGACCCTTGGTGTGCATCGCGAACAGACCCCAAAGCGATACGAGGGCGAACCACACCCAGGCGCTCACTGCCAACAAGACGCCGGCATTCTGCGTCCGCTTCGTCCACGCCACACATGCGGCGATTGCTTTCGTGGCAGGCATGACGAGCGCGCGATAGTAGTGACCCGCGGTTCGACCCGCAAGACTGGCTCGCAGGACGGGCGGAATCGGCTAGACTGCCCGCCCCATGTCCGCGCACGACGCGAGAGCATTCAGGTTCCGTCGCTTGCTTCCTGCGGTCGCCCAGACCGTGTGGTTCCGGTTGCTCGTTGCCGCGGTTTTACTTGCCTGGCACCTTGGTACCGTCCTCAGCTTTGCAAAAGAGAGGTTTGAGGCGCCTTTCAACCGCGCCCCGGACGCGCCGCCGGTTTTCTCCCAGCCTGCGCTCGAGTCGGTGACCGTCAACTGGGACCGGCTCGTCGTGTCGCGTTGGGACTCGGCGCATTACATCAGCTTGCTCTTGCGTGGCTACTCGCAGTGCCCGCCGAGCGATCTTCGCGATGCATCGCCGGGTTTCTTGCATTGCAATTTCAATTTTTACCCGGGGTATCCCGCCTTCACGTGGGTCATCAACCACGCGCTACGCATGCCGGCCGACTATGCGCTCTTGACGGTGTCGCTGGTGGCAAGCTTCCTCTTTCTTTTCTTATGGACGGACCGCATGATGGTTCGTTCGCTGGGAGTGGGGACGACGTATGCGTCGCTGCTGGCCTTCAATGCCTTCCCGACGGCGTTCACCCTGGTGACCGTGCAAACGGAGCCCTGCGCGCTTCTATTTACCCTTGCGGCATTTCTCGCGCTGGCCAGGCGGCGATGGCTTCTCGGGGCGATCTTTGCCGGCGCGGCCAGCGCCATGCGCCTCAATGCCGCTGCGACGAGTGTAGCCATGGCTCTCGCGATCGGTGTCGAGCTTTGGCAGCGCCCGCCCAAACGGTGGCCCGGTTTCGTGGTGCCCGCCATCAGTATGGTCGTCTCCGGCTGGGGAGCCCTCGCGATCATGGGATACCACTGGCTGCGGTATCACGATCCGCTCCTGTACGTTCATGCCCACGCCGAGACATACGGACATACCGTATCGCTCCTTGCGGTGTTCGATCCCAAACCGGAATGGTTGCTGCGATCGATCGATCATCCGCTGCACGAGGGCGTGCTTTGCCTTCTTGCAACCATCTGGTTTTTGCTAGGCCGGAAGGAAGCCATGTCCGGTTTCACGACGTCCGAACGCGTTTTTTGGTACGCGCTGGCGGCGGTCTCGGTGGGGGTCACGGTAACCGGAAGCATCTCCATCGCCCTTGCCGGAATGAATCGGTACCTCTTGCTCGTGTTACCGCTCTTCTTCGCCATGGGCGCGGTACTGAAAAGGAGGCCCTTGCTGTTCGCCGTCTGGCTGCTGGCGTCGTTTTGGCTCTACCGGCAGGCCGATCTTTGCGACTACATTGGTGGGGTCGGGGATGGCCGGCTTTCGACATGCCACGTGGGACACTGGGCCGGTCGGTGGTAAGCACTGCGCCAAATTGATATCCGAGGGGTCGACGGAATGGCAGGTCTAGGGTAAGGTCCGCGGCGATCCCGCCGGCCATGTTGAGCACGGACAACCTACGCCCGCCGACCTTCGGACACGCACCGGAAAAGATCGAGCTCTTCGTCCCCGAGGACGATTGTCTCGATCCGGAGGTGTCACTGGTGGTGCCGGCTCTCAACGAGCCGATCACCATCGCAACGTTCGTCGACTGGTGCCTCGAAGGTCTGAAGCAAGCCGGGGTAGCAGGGGAGGTCGTCATCGTCGATAGCTCCAACGATGCCACGCCCGAGATCGCGCTCGCGCACGGGGCGCGCGTCCTGCGCTGCCCGCGGCGGGGACTCGGCCGAGCTTACATCGACGCGCTGCCCTACGTCCGCGGCAAGTACGTCATCATGGGCGATTGCGATTGCACCTACGACTTTCGCGAGCTCAAGCCATTTCTCGAGGCCTTCCGTCGCGGCGCACAGTTCATCATGGGCTCGCGCTTCAAGGGCAAGATCGATCCCGGGGCGATGCCGCCGCTGCATCAATATTTCGGGACGCCTCTCACCACGTTCATTCTCAACATCATGTACGGATGTCGCTTCAGCGACATCCATTGCGGAATGCGCGGGCTCACGCTCGACGCTTACAAAAAACTCGGTCTGCAGTCCCAGAAATGGGAATACGCCTCGGAGATGATCATCAAGGCGGTGAAGCTCGGCCTCCGCACAGAAGAGGTGCCCATCCATTTCTTGAAAGACATGGAGGGTCGCACGAGCCATCTCAAGACGACCTGGTACGCGCCCTGGGTCGCCGGATGGCAGAACCTGCGCGTCTTTTTTCTTTTCCGTCCCGATTTTTTTCTGCGCTGGCCAGGCCGAGCATTTCTCGTGCTTGGATCGCTGCTCGTGTTCGGGCTCGCTTTTGGTCCCGTGCAGATCGGAGCCATGGGACTCGCGCTGTACGCGCAGGTGGTTGGACTTTTCTTTTTTGCGCTCGGAACGAGCTTTCTTGGTCTCGACGCTCTGACCATCCTTCATCTGAAGTTCGATCGGGCACGATGCAACCGGTTGCGCCGTACCTACGACTACGACGTCATCGCGCCGCTCAGCGTGGTCCTCGTCGTCGCGGGCACCGTCACATGCTCGAATTTCGTGCTGGATTGGGTGCAGGACGGCTTCAAGGTCGTCCACTTGTCGCACGGCTTTGTCGCGGGATTGGGATTGATGCTTCTAGGGTTTCAGCTCTTCTTGAAGACACTCACCATCACGCTCTTCGGCTTCGGCACCCCGCTCGACGAAGGACCACCCAAATCACGTCGGTACGACTGACCGCCAGTACGCAAGGGTGGCGCTCACCGTGTCCGCCAGCGAGAACCGCGGAGCATAGCCGAGCTCTCTGATGCGGGTGGAGTCGCCAACGATGCGAGGATCATCGGCGGCGCGCATGCGCGAGGGATCAGGTGTCGGCTCGAAGGGGCGCTGCGCCATCCCCTGAAGCAGCGCGAAGATGTCGGCCAGGCTGGCCGCTCGGCCGTTGCAAAGATTGTAGGCAAGGCCCGCCTTCCCCTTTTCCGAAACGGCAATGAGCGCGCTGACGCAGTCTCGAACGTCGACGAAGTCGCGTTCCGACGCGACGTTCCCCACCAAAAATCGATCGGTCTCGCCCCGCTCCATCGCCACCAGGTTCTTGCAAAAATCGCCGAGAGCGTCTCGCTTCTTGCGCGGACCGATCACCGCGAATGGGCGAACGTGGATCGATCGCAACCCGTGAACCTGGGCGTAGACGCGCGAGAACTCACCCTGGCTCACCTTGCTGATGCCGTAGGGACTGGTCGGAAACAGAGGAAGGTCCTCGGAGAGAAGCGCGTATTGCGCGGCCGTTTGGCCGTATTCCGAGCTCGAGCCGACCGAGACGAAGCGAGCAGCGGGCACGATACGGCGTACGGCTTCGAGCAGATAGAGCGATCCCAGAACGTTGGTCTCGATGGTGAGCTTGGGATCGGCGAACGAGTCCTGGATGTTGTTCAGCGCGGCGAGATGAAAAACGCGATCCGGCAGCGCCATGGTCACGGCGTCGGCGAGAACGGATGAGGACGTCATGTCGCCCGTCCATCGCGTGATGGGGCCGGGCGCCGTCGTAGCGTTGCGCGTCAGTCCGAAAACCTGATCACCCGCCGCGACCAGAGTCTCGGCGAGCCACGAGCCCATGAACCCGTCGATACCGGTGATGAACGACCGCATGACAGACTCAGGGAAGGACGACGGCCTGTCCGTTGGCGGAAGCCGCGTAGACAGCGTTGACGATCTGCATGGCAACGAGGCCGTCTTGACCGCTCCCGAGGGGTTGGCGGCGCTCTTCGATGGCGCGGGTGAACTCTTCCCACTCCGCCTTCCACGAGCCGTCACCACCGCGGTATTCGATCGTCTTGTGGCTGAACGGCGCGCTGGGATCGTGTTGGCTCACGACGAGCTCCTCGACGCCGTAGCTCGCTCCGAGCCCGCGAACGACGAGCGAGCCCTTGTCGCCATACACCTCGAACTCGAAGAGATTCGTCCACTGGGTGAGGCTGGAATGAACGCTGGCGATCGCACCATCTTGCGTTTGCAACAGGGCGAACCCATTGTCTTCGAGCGGCAGGATGGGCCAGCGGTTCGTACTCGTGAAACCGGTGACCCGGTTCACCTTGCCGAGAAACCACACGAATAGATCGATCAGATGGATGCCCTGCTCCATGAGCTGGCCTCCCGAGACGATGGCCGGATCCGAGCGCCATTCGGTCTCGACGCCGGTGCGACCGCCGATGCCATAGCGACCGCGACCGAATACCGCCTTGCCGATGAGACCGCTCTTGAACAGTCGGTACGCTTCGAGGACGGCTGGATGGTGGCGGTGGTTGAAGCCGCACTTGAGCGTCCTGCCGCTCTTCGCGGCAGCGTCGAGCAAAGCCCGCGCCTCGGCCTCGGTCCGGGTGAGCGGTTTTTCGCAGAGCACGTCTTTGCCCGCCTGGAGGGCGGCGATGGCAATCTCGGCGTGTGTATCGGGGTAGGTCAGAACCAGGATCGCGCTGATGCTCGGATCGGCAACGGTGGCGCGCCAGTCGGTGGCCACGGCCGCACCCAGCGAATCGGCGAGCCGCTTGGCCTTCTTCTCGTCGCGGTCGACCACGACACTGATCTCGAACCGGGGATCGTCGGCGATGGGCCCGCTCCGGCGCTTGGCCTGGAGCCCGGCTCCGATGATGGCGACCTTTTTCATTTGCTCACCGCTTTCGCCCGCGCCGATCGACCAAAGCCCTGGTAGTCGAGCCCCGCCTGCGCGATTTTGAAGGGATCGAGGTAGTTCTTGCTGTCGACCAAGAGCGCATGGTTCATCGACTTGGCGATGGAGGCGAACGGAATTTCCCGAAATTCCGGCCATTCGGTCACCAGCACGAGGGCGTCGGCGCCCTGGGCCAGCTCGCGCACACTCGCGGCCCGCTGCACGAGATCGGCGTACTCGGAGAGCTCGTCGGCGCTGGCCATGGGATCGTACCCCGCGCACTTTGCGCCCGCTTCGGTCAGCTTGCCCATGATCTTGATGGCCGGCGAACGGCGCACGGTCGACGTTCCGGCCTTGTAGGTGAACCCGAGGATGCCGATCTTCTTGCCGGCGAGGGTGCCCAGCTTCGACGTCAGGCGGACGACGATCTCGTCGAACGTTCCCTCGTTGACGGCGACGATGGCTTCGAGCAGCTTGGCCCGATACGACAGATCGTGCGCGAAGCGGCTGAGCTGCGTCACGTCGCGAGCCAGTGTTCCTCCCGAAAAACCGAGTCCGGGCATCATGAGCGCCGATTTGCCGATTCGCTTGTCGAATTTGAGCGCCTGCCCCACGGCCACCGCATCGGCGCCCAGCCGATCGGCAAGATTCGCTATCTCGTTGATGAACGTGATCGAAGTCGCAAGAAAGACGTTGAGCGCGTGTTTCACCATCTCTGCGCTTCGGAGGTCCATCGGCAGCTTCTCGGTAACGAACGGTAAGTAGAGCGCGAGCGCCGACTTGGCCGCTCGCGGATCACTGGCTCCCAGCACGAGCATGTCGGGATCGAGGAATCTCGCGATCGCCGAGCCCAGCCGCAAGTTTTCCGGCGTGTACACGACGCCCGACGCCCAGGTTGGGTTCGCGGCGCGCACGTCCGCCTCGATCTTCTCGCACGAGCCGAGCGGCACCTGGCTGGTGACGACGATGGGGGCGTTGCTCTTGAGAAAGGGCGCCACCAGCGCGGCAGCCTGGGCGACCGGTGAGATGTCGACCTCGTCGCGCTCGTTGACCGGCGAGTCATAGGCGATGACGACGTAGTCCGCGTCCTTGGCAACCGATGGGTCGCTCGAAAAGCTGAGCCGTCCGCTCTTCAGGTGCTTCTTGATCAGCTCTTCGAGGCCCGGCTCGAAGAGCGGGGGGGTCCCCTGCTTTAGCCGCTGCGCCTTGGTCGCGTCGAGCTCGACACCGATGACCCGGTACCCCTTCTCGGCAAAGCCCGCCGCATTGACGGCACCCAGGTGCCAGATTCCGATGACGCAAACTGTGGCGGATTTCGCCACTTTCTTCTGCACGACCGCTTTCTTCTTCACGACCGCCTTCTTCTTCACCGCTTTCTTCTTCACGACAGCCTTCTTCTTCACGACAGCGTCTCGATCGTCAGCCGAAAGCGGTCGCTCCCCAGCAAGCGGCGCGCGGCGATGCGCACTGCCTCGGTGGAAGTGCGGCGGGCGTACCAGCCGAGCCCGTGGATCTTGTTGGTATCGAGCAAGACCACTGGCTGGTCACCGGGCCAGCCGCGCGGGGTGCCCGTATAGGTGTAGGCGACGTCTTTCAGACCCATCTCTTCGATGATGATCTTGCTGATGTCCATGACCTGCGTGGTCGAGTCGGTGCCCAGGTTGAGAAGTACCGGAAAGGGGCCGTTGGAAAGGTGCTCACGAAAGAACAACATGCCGTGAATGCACTCTTCGACGAGAAAGTAGTTCTTCTCGCCCCTGCCAGTTCCCAGGATTTCGAGCGACTGGGGGCTCTTCTTCAGCTTGGCGATGAAGTCGTAGATGACGCCGTGGTTGGTTCTCTCGCCAATCACGTTGCCAAAGCGGTACATCCATGCGCGCAGACCAAAAAGATTGCAATAGGCCGAGATGAAGGCCTCGGATGCGATCTTGCCCGCGCCGTAGAGAGACAACGGAATGAGGGGGCCCGATGTCTCGTTGAAGGTTCCCTGAATCGACTCACCGTACACGGCCCCCGTCGACGAGAAGAGCATCTCTTTGACGCCCGTCTTCAACATCGCCTCGAGGACGTTGCACGTGGCGATGACGTCGTTGTCGAGATCAATGCGGTGCTTGGTGAACCCCGAAGGAATGTCGGTGTTGGCAGCCAAGTGGAACACCACGTCGTGACCCGCCATGGCCAGGGTCAGCGCGTCGAGATCGAGAAGGTTCTTCTGGTGAAATTTGATCTTCCCGGACCGTGCATAGTCGGCAATGTACTGGTCGGTGGAGAGGCTCAGGTTGTCGTAGACGGTGACGGTGTGGCCCGCCGAAACCAAAAGGTCGACCACGTGGCTCCCGATGAACCCAGCACCGCCCGTCACGAACCAGCGCAGGGGCTTTTGAGCGAGTGCCGAACCAACCGGATCTACTTGGGGGGCGGACATGATGCTGCTTCGAAGCCTCGCTGGGGTGGGGTTAAAAACGGGGATCGGTGAGCAGCGCCGAGATGGTGGCCTTCACCGCCTGGGCCGAGGTGTAGTGCGATCGCCATCCAAGCTTGGCGATTTGCGCGTTGCGCAGCCGGATGACGGGGACGTCGCCCTTCCAGCCGATCTTGCCCGGGGTATGGGTGCGCTTGACCTTTTTGAGATCCATCGCGCGAATGACCATGTCGGCAATCTGGTTCACGTTGATGAACGAGGTGGACGAGAGATTGAAAAAGTTGATCTGACCCTTGGCCTTCTTTTGGACCAGGAGCATCGCGTCGATGACGTCGTCGACGTGCAAGTAGGTCTTGCTCTGGCGTCCATCGCCGAGAATGCGGAGCTGGGTGGGGTCTTTCTTGAGCCTCTTGATGAAGTCGAACACGACGCCGTGCGTCGCCCGCGGACCGATGATGTTGGCCGGACGGAGGATCCACGCCTGCATGTCATAAAGATGAATGAATGCGGAGACCAGCCCTTCGGCGCCAAGCTTGGAAGCTCCGTACATGGAGACCGGCTGGAGCGGACCGTACGTCTCGGAGAAGTACGACAGACCCTTGTCGCCATAGACGCCGCTGCCCGAGGTGTACAAGAGCTTCTTGATGCCATGATGCCGCATCGCCTGCAGCAGCGAGAAGGTGGCCACGATCGAGTGTTGAAAGTCGAGCGTGGGGTCTTCCACGCCACGCGAGATGTCGGCGTTGGCCGCCAGATGAAAGACCAGGTCGACCTTGGGGCTCAGGATTTCGATCAGGCGCGCGGTGTTACGGACGTCCTCTTCGACAAGCCGAAAACGCTTGGAGCTCAGATGGTGTGAAAGGAAAGTCTTGTCCCCGCCGCTCAAGTTGTCGATCACGGTGACGGAGTGACCCAACGACATGAGCCGATCGACAAGGGTCGAGCCAATGAAGCCGGCGCCGCCCGTAACAGCAATCCGTGCCAACACGGCCCGTTGATACTCCATGCGCCCCATAGGGGCAACCGCGGAGTCACCCAGCCGTTCTTACCAGCTCTTCGGACCCTTTTTCACGGTCATCGCCGGTTTTTGCCGTGCGACGGGCACGCAACCATCGCCGGGCGGGACCTACTCCGAAGCAAGCGAAGCACGTGACGAGGAACACACCGATCGAAGCGTTGAGCGTCCTCGGATAGTACGAGAACTTGATCCGCTGCGACGGCGAATCGACCCGGGCTGCGACGGCGTGGCGGTACTCGATGGCAGGAGCGCCGTTCGCGCGCCAGCTCGGCTCGAAGTTCATGTTGTAGACGAGAAAGGCTCCGGGCGATGCATTCTTGACCTCGACCGTCGCCGAGTTGGGTGTCCATGCGACGATCTTCGCTTCGCCGGTTCCTTCGACGAAGTAAACCTCGCCCTTGTACGATGCATCCTCGCTGGCGATGGCACCCTTCGGATCACCGCGATCGGGAACGCTGTAGCAGTTCATGAATCCGGTGTTGGCGTACATGGACAGGAGCGAAGCGCCCGCCCAGGCGTCGCGAGGTGTGTAGTCCGCCGGTGGCATGAGAGCCTGGCGAAACTCGGGCTGCCGTGCCACCGCGGGCGCCGTCATGTAGAACGTGTGCCCGGTCCACTGCGACGCCACCTCGACGAGACCAGCCGCCAGAAGAACCACCGGAACCAGCAACGCGACATCGAGCCAGGGACGCCGAGCGATCCACCGCTGCAGGGTTTGGGTCGATCCGACGAACGCCGCCGACAGAAACAGAACCGCCGGATAAGCGAATCGCGAGGGAACGTGTTGCGACGAAAACGGCGGAAGGTCGTGCAACAGCGTCCAGGGCGCATAGGGCAGAAATGCACCGAACCCCAGCACGAAGAAGGCGATTCCCACGATGCGGAGCGGCAAGACCTTCGGCCCGCGTCCGAAAAGCAGCCCAAAGAGCACGACGGCGGCTCCCGCCCAGCCTATGTACAGACCGAACTCGTGCCACCCGTAGGCGAGGTTGCCGATCGAGCCGGGAGGATTGGGCTCGGTCATCATGAGAAGCACTTGTTTGAGATCGTAGGCCTCCGTCGACTCGATCGTGCGCGGAAAGCGGCGCATGAGGTCCATGATGGGAATCATCTTGGGCGCGGCCATGCCGATCGCCGAACCGCCGGCGACAGCCAGCGCAGCAATGGGTTGCCATGCCCGGGACACCGCGGCACAGGCGAAGGCGTAGATCACCATGGCGACGGCGGTGTGAGGGACAGGATAGACGCCCCCCGCGTACACCATGAACGCCACGACGACGCCGGCGTAGATCGCATTGCGCACACCCTTCGGCTCGAAGGACTTGTCCAGGAAGTAGAGCGCCAACGGCAAGTAGGCATACTGCATGTGCCATGCGTGACCCACGCTCGCCTGCAAGGCCCAGCGACCGTTGTACATGAAGAGCGCCACCACCAAGCCGCGCAGGGCAATGCTCCTGGTGAAACGCGAAGCGAAGAGATAGGTGCCGACTAGCCCCGCCACCGCGCTTGCCACCACTTCGACGCGAAGAGCGACTTGAATGGGCGCCAGCAAGTAGATGGGCAAGTACGGTGACACGAAATTCGTGGCCCCCTCGGCGTACGCCCAGCCGGCAAAGCCGCCGCACAGCCACGGGTGCCACCACGGGCCCTCGTGGTAGCGCTTGATGCTCTCGACCGTGACGTAGCGGTAGGCCGCCATCGAGTCCCAATCGTGCGTTCCGTACGTGCTCATGTCCGTGAAGAGCGACCACAAGAGCACCGTGGTCATCGTCCCGAGCGCGAGGACGAGCAGGACGCGAGCCACGAGGCCCCAGTCCCATGGCCAGCCCCGGTTCACGGCTTCCGGGTCGCGACGGCCAGAAGCTGCTCACCCCACACCGAGGCGTTCAGGTAAAAGAGCGGCTTGAGCGCCTTGCCGAACACGGTATAGGCAGCCCCGAGCACATTGGAGACGGTGCTGCTGCTCTCCTTCTGCTTCGGTGCTTCGCCCGCCGGCTGTCCGCCGACGCTCATCTTCGAGGCGACCCGAACGGCCGTTCGGTAAAACGAATGGAACGGGAAACCCCACGCCAGCACGCGTTCGACATGGAAGCCTGCGCCCACGAGCCGGCCTTCGAGCTTGGAAGGGGTGTAGTGACGCTGGTGTCCGATGACCTTGTCGAAAGCCGACATCTTGCCGCCGGGGACCGTCACGACCGCGATCCCTCCGGGACAAAGAAGCTGCAAAAGATTTTGGGCAGCCAGCCCGTCGTCGGGAATGTGCTCGAGCACTTCGGAGCAAACGGCGAACTCGAACTTGCCCAGCCGCTCGGCGTACCTCGAAGAAAATTCGGGGTGCGTGAGATCGAGCTGGAACAGATCGTAGGTCGGGTTGCGCTTGCGGCTATCGATGATGGACTGCTCGGACAGATCGGCTCCGTAGACATGGGCCGCAGGAATCGCCTCGGAGATCTCGCGCAGAAGCTCTCCCTGCCCGCATCCGACGTCGAGAATGTTCTGCGCATGGCCCGCGAACTCGGCGGCGAGCCGCACGACGAGCCGCCGGCGGTGAAACGCCGCCGGGCTCACGGCGTCGAGGTGGCCGTAGTTGCGCCACATCTCGTCGTAGAAAGCCTGCTGATCTACGGCGTTGGCGGGGCCGTCGTTTTTGGAGGTGTCGGTCATCGGAGGGTCCAGCGGTTCGGGTCGGTCATTTCTTGCCAAAGGCTTCGAGCTCACTCAGGGTAACGTATCCGTTGCCCTTGAAGCCGTGGACGCGAATGTAGCGCGCCTTTTTGCCACCAGCGTCGAACGTCCAGGGCACCCACTGCCCGAAGCTCTTGGTGCGCTTGTCGACCTCGACGAAGTCGACGCCGTTCTCGGAGAACGTGAGGGTCAGGGGCAGCCCCTCGTCGAACCAGCCGTCGCCCCGGTTGTAGATCTTGACCTTGCTAATTCGGTAGACGTCTTGCAGATCGACTTGCACCCAGGCGTTGTCTTCTCGGTTGGTGTGCACGGCATAGGCGCCGGAGGTGACGCCGTCGGTCAGGTTCTGCGGCACCACGGCAGCACCCGGAAAGACACTGCTCAAGCTGACTGGACGGTGCAGCGCGATGTTTTTGGGCGTGAAAAGAACGATCAACCCCCAGACGAGCCCCACCGCCACGACGAGAGTGAGGATCGAAATGCGAGTGAAGCGTTGCACCTTGATCTCGCGGAGCGTCCTGGGCTCGTTGCTCTCGCGCAGCCAGACCACGATGGTCCGGACTGGTTTCATTCGCTGGAACGCCTCGGCAGACGAAAGCCGATCGAGCGCCATCGGATCGGGCGCGGCGACGAGACTCAAGAAGTCTGCCAGCTCGGCGGGCGTGGCCGGGCAGGTGCGTTTCACGTCGAGCGTCTCGAACTGGGCGACCACGTCGGGCGGCTGGAGCGGCTCGCTCACGGTAGCGTTTTCGTCGACGACCACCAGAGCGGCCATGTAGAGAAGAGCGGCCTCGCGGTAGAGGGGGAACGCAACCGCTGTCTGCGCCTCGGCGAGCTCTTCGGCGGCTCGCATGCGAAGCTCGGCAGCCTTGAAAAACTCGCGTAGTTTCTGTTGCCGGGCCTCGGCATACGACTGAACGGTTCGCTCCACGGCGCGAAGCAGGAAGGCATCGACGACGGGCAATTGCGAGAATCGCTGGAGGGCCTCGCTCATTCGCATGGGGGGCAAGATACATCGAATTTCCGGGATATGCCCGAGATCCGTCGCCCAGCACGACTGGCAGCCATCGTGAAGACTGCGTGCCAGGACGCTTTTTGGTAGGCTCCGGCCGATGATCATCTCCCGCGCTCCGGTGCGCTTCTCCTTGGGCGGTGGCGGCACCGATATCCCCGCCTACTACGAGCAATTCGGCGGCTACCTTGTCGCCGCGGCCATCGACAAGTACGTCTACGTCTCGGCCAACAAGCGGTTTTACGGCGACATTCGACTGTCGTACTCGAAGACCGAAACCGTGTCCGACGTCGACAAGGTCGAGCACCGTATCTTCCGCGAGGCGCTCAAAATGACCGGGGTGACCGGCATCGAGCTTACCAGCGTCGCCGACGTCCCCGCCAACACCGGCCTTGGCTCGTCCTCGTCGTTCACCGTTGCGCTCCTCAATGCACTGCACACGTACAAAAGACAATTCTATTCGAGCCGCGAGCTCGCCGACCACGCATGTCACCTCGAGATCGAGCGGCTGGGCGAGCCCATCGGCAAGCAAGATCAATACATCGCCGCCTTTGGCGGCGTCACCGCCTTCACCTTCAACCGGGATGGATCGGTCGTGGTGGAGCCAGTGCCGGTCGCCGACGAGGTGCTCGACGATCTGCAGAACAACCTGTGCATCATCTATTCGGGCGTCGAGCGCGCGGCGAGCCTCGTGCTCTCCGAGCAAGGTCAGCGCGTGAAAAGTCTCGATCAGGGAACTTTGGATCGAATGCACCGCATCAAGGAGCTCGGGCACGAGGTGTACCGGCTCCTCGTCTCCGGCAACATCGACGCCTACGGCGAGCTCTTGCACGAGCACTGGACGAACAAGCGCAAGCTTGCGTCGAAGATGACCGACTCGACCATCGACGAGCACTACGAGGCGGCGCGCAAGGCAGGGGCGATCGGCGGCAAGCTGATGGGCGCGGGTGGCGGCGGATTTTTCATGTTCTACACACGACCGCAAGACAAACGGCGCGTCATCGAAGCCATGGCCGCGCGAGGCTTGCGCCAGCTCAGGTTTCGTTTCGACAGCGACGGCGCGCGCATCGTGGCCAACCTGCACCGGTCTTAGCACTGCTGCTATAGTCATCCAGACCGATGAAGATCACGATTCTTGGCTCGGGTTATGTCGGCCTGGTGACTGCCGCCGGGCTGTCGGAGATGGGCAACCACGTCCTTTGCACCGACGTCAACGAAGAGCGCGTCGAATCGCTCCGCAAGGGCAAGATCCCCTTCTTCGAACCCGGGCTCGGCGAGGTCGTGGCGCGCAACGTTCGCGGACGTCGCCTCTCGTTCGCCCGTCACATCGAGGGCACGTACACCGAAAGCGACATCTACTTCATTGCCGTGGGAACGCCTCCGGGCGACGGCGGGCGCGCCGATTTGCGCGCCGTGTTCGCAGCCGCCGAGACCATCGCCAAGACGGCCACCAGGTCTGCTGTGCTCGCCGTGAAAAGCACGGTCCCCGTGGGCACCTGCGATGAGGTCGAAGCCAGAATCCGCGGCGCAGGCGCCCAGCAGATCGCGGTGGCATCGAATCCCGAATTCTTGAAAGAAGGGGCCGCGCTCGACGATTTTTTTCGACCCGATCGCGTACTGATTGGCGTGAACGACGAGACCACCGAGGAAGCCATGCGCAACCTCTATCGGCCACTTCAGCTTTCGACCGAGCGCGTGCTGGTGATGGATCGGCGCTCGGCCGAGCTGGCCAAATATGCCTCCAATGCCATGCTCGCGGTTCGCATCTCGTTCATGAATGAGCTCTCCCGCCTGTGCGATACCATCGGCGCTGACATCAACTCCATCCGGCGCGCGATGGGCAGCGACCGCCGCATCGGGCCGCACTTTCTCTACGCCGGCCCCGGGTACGGCGGATCTTGCTTCCCCAAGGACGTGTCGGCCGTGGCGGCGCTCGCCGATGACCACGGCAGCGAGCTCAGCATCGTTCGCGCCGCAGCCAACGCCAACGTCAAGCAGCAAGACTACGTCTTCGATCGCGTGGTGTCGCTCTTTCCCGATGGCGTCGACAAGAAGGTGATTGCGGTCTGGGGTCTCGCTTTCAAGCCCGAGACCGACGACGTCCGCGAGTCGCCAGCGGGCAGGCTGGTGCAGCGACTCACCGCGCTCGGCGCCACCATCCACGCCCACGATCCCGAGGCTGCCGCCAATTTCGCGACCGCCTACGCGCCCGACGCAAAGTACTTCGACAACGAGTACGACAGTGTCGATGGCGCCGACGCCCTCATCGTCATGACCGAGTGGCGCCATTTTCGCAACCCCGACTTGAACGATCTCAAGCGCCGCATGCGCGTTCCGCGAATCGTCGATACCCGCAACATCTGGTCGATGTTCAACCTCAACGATCACGGCTTCGAATACCGCGGCGTTGGCACCGCTGCCGGTCGTCCGCGATGAAGACGGCCGTCGTCACTGGTTGCGCCGGCTTCATTGGCTCACACCTCGTCGAGAGCCTCATCTCCGACGGCTATCGGGTCTACGGCGTCGACAAGCTCGACGACTATTACCCCGCCAAGCTCAAGGTGCAGCAGATCGCGCCCAGCCTCCAGAGCCCGAGCTTTTCGCTCGACGTGCTCGATCTGGCCGACGCCCCTGCACTGACCGCCTACGCCGCCAAAATTCCCAGGCCCAGCGTCGTCGTCCACCTGGCAGCGGTCGCCGGCGTTCGTCTCTCGGTGACCGATCCGGCACGCTACGTGCGCGCCAACCTCGTCGCGACGCAAAACGTCCTCGACGCCTGGTCGCGTCCGTCGGGCATTCCTCTGGTCTTCGCAAGCTCGAGCTCGGTCTATGGCAACAACAGCCAGGCTCCGTTTTCGGAAGACGAGCCCTGCATCGAACCCCCCAGTCCCTATGCCGCCACCAAGCGCGGCTCCGAGCTGCTGTGCAACGTTGCCCACCAGATCCACGGCGCGCCCATCACCATGCTGCGCTTCTTCACCGTCTATGGTCCTCGCCAGCGGCCCGATCTCGCCATTCGCAAGTTCTCCACCGCGATCTTGCGCAACCACGAGGTGACGGTGTTCGGCGACGGCTCGATGGCGCGCGACTTCACGCACGTCCGCGACATCGTTCGCGGCATCACCTTCGCGATGCGCGAGACATCCGGCTTTCGCACGGTCAACCTGGGCAACTCTTCGCCCTGCACGGTCACCGCGCTGGTCGACAAGCTCGGACACGCGCTGGGTATTGCGCCCCGTGTGCGCCTCATCGAACGCCCCGCGGGTGAAATGAACGTGACGTTCGCCGACGTCACCCGCGCAGCCAAGCTTTGGGGATGGAAGGCAGAGGTCACGCTCGACGCGGGCCTCGCCGAATTCGCAACCTGGCTCAAGCAAGAAGAATCACAAGGACGAAACCCCTAATTTCTAGGGACTCACCTGTCCGGGGTGCGCATACACGTAGATGATGGGAACGCCGTCGTACACGCCAATATGGGCGGGGCTGGATGTGCCGTAGGCCGACCAAATCTGGTACTCGACCCCTTCCATGTGCTCCTCGTGCTGGTAGAGCGCCACCGCGCTCGACGGAATGGTCCACGCTCCCTGCACGCGCGGCAAGAGCCGACCGTCACGATGGAGCATGTCCCACGACTCCCACGCGGTGTCATGAATGAAAACCGACTGGCCGGGCTGTACGTGCTCGTTGAGCCAGTCAGTCACCGCGCCGGTGGTAAACCCCCAGAACTGTCGATTGAGTCCCAACGAAGCTGCGCCCGGCGCGCCACCCACGAGCGGCGTGTAATTGGATAGACCCCACGGGTGCGAGTGAATGGTCTCCGCGAGCGGAGCCGCCAGCACGGCCGCGCCCACGGCAACGTCGACGAGGCCGCGTGAAACGAGCGAAAGACGATTCGCGAAAAGAGCCCGCACGTGACCGAGCGCCACGTCGAAGCCCACACCCGCGAACAGGCAGACGAACGGGTACGCGGTAAACCAGTGCTTGGTCCCGCCGAAGATCGGCGTGTTCGTCGACAGAATCCAGGGCGCAAACTGCACCAGCAGGCAGATGCCCCACAGCAAATCGGTTCGGGCGGGGTCGTAGACGATCTCGCTTCGTGACAAGAATCCTCGCACGTGAGCAAGCGCGCGATTCACCGCGCCGGTCACGAAGAGCACGAGGGTGATGGTGGGAACCGTCGCCGCCGTCATGACCCACGCATAGCTGCGCGGCATGGGGGGCTTCCAGTAGTTTTCCCCCAGAAAAATCATGTTGTAGTACTCGTGGTTCATGTGAAAGTTGACGTAGCCGGTCAGCCTTTCGACAGTGTCGAACCAGATCCACGGCCAGAGCGCCAAGAAGACGAAGGGGCCAATCGATGCCATGGCCCACAGCGCGAGCGGCGCGCGTATCTCGCCGTATTTTAGGCCCCGCCAGATGCGTTCGCGACGCGCGATGAACGCATGAAGGGTGAGGGCCACCGGAAGAAACCAGGCATTGTGCTTGGTATCGAGAGCCAGCCCGAAGGCGACGCCCGTCGCGAGCGCCCAGCCCAGGGTCTCGGTCTGGAGCGAACGCCAGTAGATGTACGCGCAAAGCGCCCACATGAACGCGATGGGAACGTCGAAGCAATCGAGGTGTGCGTGGTAGAAGACGCGCGGCATCATCGCGAAGAGCAACGCCGCCACGAGACCCGTCGTGCGCGATCGCGCTCGCGCCCCCCACACGTAAATGAGCCACAGCGCGCCTGCGCCAAAGCACATGCCGCCGAAGCGGAAGCTCGTCCCCTCTTCGGCAAAGAGGTGCATCTTCTTGTAGAAGAGGCTCCACGAGATGCCGAACAGGCTCTTGACCAACGCTGGGTGCTCGTGGTTGTTCGACCAGGTCGCATCGACCGCCGACTGCGCGGTTGCAGCGTCCGCGTCGCGACTCAATAGATCGAACCAATCCGAATAGGCGTTGGCGGCACGGAAGTAGAAGCCCTCGTCGCGCGCGTAGCCAATGGCATGCGCCGTCCTCACCAGAATGACCAGGTAAACGGCGGCGAGGGCGGCCCCGATGAGGTGATCGACGAGATGAGAGTTGCCCGAGGACGGGGGACTTGGCCGCGGGGTCAGCATCCGGTCCGCCACTCTAGTCCGTCGGCGGGGTGCTAGCCTACGCTGGAGTGTCTTTTCCGCCTCGACGACGATGCCGTGAAGCCCCCGACGCACACTCGAGTCGGGTGCTCTGGGTCGCGTCCGCGTGTCTCGTCGCATCGTGCGGCTCGCCGGCGCACCCGCCCGGCCTGGTCGATGTCGAGGGCGGGGTCGTCAGTAGCCCGCGCATCGATGCTTGCGTCGACGAAGCGGCCGGGGCGCCCAGCCCGGGTGCCGAGGGGCTCTGCGGTCAGTATTTTCTGGGCGCCACCGGCGACCCGCCCAATCTCTATTTCGTGATCGATCGATCGGGCAGCATGGGCGAGCTCGTCGACGGGCGCGAGAAATACTCGGCCGTGGCGGGTGCGGCGGTTGCCCTGGTGCGATCGCTCGGCTCGAAGGCCAACGTGGGCGCCGCCGTGTTTCCAGGGCCGCACGTCAGCGACAGCCAGCAATGCGTGGTCGGTGAAGAGGTCTTTTCGAGCACGCTCGGCGACACCGTGCTGTGCACCGCGTGCCATCCCGATGGACCGGTGACCCGCGCGTTCTCCGCTGCCATCAGCCTGCCCAACAATGCCCGGCCGGTCGGTGCAACACCCACTGCGGCCACGCTTGCCAGTTTGCTGCCGGTTCTCGTCGCTCTGCCCGGTCGCACGGCCGTCATTCTTGCCACCGACGGCGGGCCCAACTGCAACGGCGCGGCGAGCTGCGATGAGACCAAGTGCATCGTCAACATCGAGGGGCGATGTGATCCCGGTGGTAATTGCTGCGACCGATCCATCTACGGACCCGAGGCCCCCAAGAATTGTCTGGACGAAGGGCCGACCCGGGCGGCGGTGCAAGCCCTCCACGCGCAAGGCATCAAGACCTACGTCGTCGGTGTTCCTGGAAGCAGTCCTTATGCCGCCCTGCTCGACGAGCTCGCCGTCGACGGAGCGACCGCGCGCCTGGGTGCCACCGCTTACTACGATGTCGAGCACGTCTCCGAGCTCGATGGGATACTCGATTCGATTGGCGCGACCGTGATCCTTTCGTGCCACCTTCGTCTCACCGAGGCGCCTCCCGATCACGGTCTCGTCAACGTGTACCTCGACTCACGGGTCTTGACGTACGGCTCGCCCGATGGCTGGCGGTGGACCGGCGATGCCGACGTCGAGGCCGGGACCGCCGCAGAAGGCGGCACCGAAGCGAGCGATCCGGGCGACGCCTCCACCGAGTCGGCCACGACAGCTGCCTCGTACCTCGATCTCGATCTCACGGGAAACGCGTGCAGCGATCTCGAGGCCGGCCAAGTGCGCCGCCTCGAAATCACCTTCGGCTGCAAAACCGAGATTGTTCGGTAGCCCACCGTTTCACCATCTCCAGAGGGAGAGGAACCGCCAAGACGCCAGCAGACGCCAGAATTTTTGGGGGGCCGCTCATTGGTGCGCGCCCATTGGTGCGCGCTCATTGGTCCGCGCAGCTGCTGCGCCCGGGCCGCAGGCCCGGCGGGGGTGGTGCCCTGTTCCGGACTTGCTCCGGCGGGGCGGGGGCAGAG